>JANQOH010000117.1 GCA_028289725.1 Alphaproteobacteria bacterium | reverse complement strand
CTGCGCGGTGCGCCATTGGCGGCGGTACGCACAATGATCCTGGCACCCGGCCGCCAATGGTCAATCGCCGCGGTCGCGGGTGGCCTGGGCTTGGCTCTGGGCGGCCCGCGACGTTACGCCACACGCGTCGTCCAAGCGCCGTGGCTCGGTGCGGGGCGCGCCCGGGCGGAGCCAGAGGATATGGCCCGCGCCCGTGCGTTAATTGCCTTGGCATCGATTTTGGTGGCCGCGCTGGTCGCGGCCGCTCTTATCCTTCGTCTCGCCGCCGCGCCTTAGCTCGGCTGTTTCAAAGCGGCAATCAGTTGATTGGTCGCCGGATTCGCGACACGCCGATCGATTAGGATATGACGCGCGGTCACCGCACGACCGTAATAGGCTTGGTTGTAATCGCTGTCCGGCCCGATCCAGCCGCCGTCGATCACGATGCCGCCGTACAGACCTTGGTTGCGGGCAAAGGCGTAGATGTCCTTGTCAAAGTTCAGCGTCGTCGCGCCCTTAACGCCGGCACCGATCATGCCGACCGCCAGGCCGGCTTCGCCGCCAAATTTCGCGGTTCCCTCGGCGATTTCCACGAGCGCCTGATCGTTCATGACCAGCATGATCATCTCGGATTTTTGGAAGCCGACCTGCAGGCCGAGGCTGGCTTCGCCAACAAGACAGAAAGAGGGCGCTGACCAGGACTGATCCGGGCCCGAACGTGCGATCACCAAGCATTGACCGCCCGCACCGCCGACCAAGAACCCGGCCTCGAGAAAGTCGGGAACCAAAACGACACCCTTGGCGTCCTTCAGCAGTTTGTGGAAATCCGCCCATTCTTCGTCGGCGAGCATGCTTCGGACCATGCTCGTGGCGTCGTCTATGAGTTTTTGCGCTTCGTTTGCCGCTGCCGGCTGGGGCGCGGCCGCAAGGACAGCAAGGCCGAAAATGCCCGCGAACGCCGCCGTCGCGCTACGAAACAATGTGTGTCGTGGTGATTTCATGGTCTTTTCCGCTCCTCAAACCACGGTGGGGTTGTCGCGGCACCCGCCGCGCCGTGGCAGTTGGTGGGCTAAACATGGTTCACATGTTCCCACCGAATTATGGCGAAAATATATCGAACAAAATCTTAAGATTTCCAATCAGGCGCCCGGTTCACATACAAGACTTGCCATGCGGGGCCGGGGTGACGTGAGTCGATCCTGTCCAAGCGCGTGACCGACAAATTATCCGCGACGAAGCCAAGCGCCTGATCGGCGCCGAGCCCGATCGCGTGCCCCACGGCCGCACGAATAGGCCCACCATGCGCCACGGCGACAATGTCGCGACCGGCATGTTCCTCGGTTAAGCGCTCAATCGCCGCGACCACACGCCGCATAACGTCGTGAAAGCTCTCGCCGTCGGGTGGGCAATGATCGGCGACCGTAAACCAGAACCGGTGCGGCGGCTTGCCCGGCAGGGTTTCCAAGTCATCGTAGCGTTCGCCTTGCCACGCACCGAAATTCTGCTCGCCAAAGGCGGTTTCGATGAGCGGTCGCTCGCCGTTTAGGCCGTTCGCGCGAATGGTCGACGCCGTGTCGCGCGCGCGCTGCAGATGACTGGTCACCCACACGGCGCCGCTCGGCAAGACTCGCGCCAAACCCGCGAAGCTCCGACCGTCGTCCAGGTCCGCGGGCGGGTCGGATGCGCCATACATGCGGCCATTGTTGACGGTCACCGGCGCGTGGCGCACCCACCACCATCGGGTCGAGGTCACGGATTTCGCCATGTCGGTGTCATTCTCCCATTTGCAGAATGAGGCCCTTACTGCGCGCTAAGCGGACGCTGATGAGGAAGCTGCCGAGACCGATCGCAAGCCATATGACATTGAGCCCGGTCGCATTGAGCAGCAGATCGGCGCGAAAGACCCCGTCGATGAGGACCGCGCGCATGCCCTCGAAAACGTGCGAAGACGGAAAACCGGCGGCGATGATCTGAAGCCAGTCCGGCAACACGGCAATCGGGTAATACACGCCGCTGATGGGTTGGATAAGGAAGACCACGGCCCAGGCCAGTCCCTCCGCACCCTGGCCAAACCGAAGCACCAGGCCGCTCACCACCAAGCCCAACGACCAGCCAAGCACGATGAGATTGAGGAAGAATACGATCAACGGCAGCCCGAGATCGAAAATCGAGAACTCGAACATCACCATCGCAAGGGCCGCCGCGCCACCGACGCCAATCAGCGTGCGGATCAGGCTGGTGACAATCAACGCCGCCGCGAATTCAATTGGACGCAGGGGCGCGACAAGCAGATGCCCAAGGTTTCGCGACCACATTTCCTCCAAAAAACTGAGGAACAAGCTGATCTGGCCGCGGAACAACACGTCCCACAGCAGAACCGCGGACAGCAACACCCCGGCGGCCTGAGCCACCCAGCTCGAGTTTGTCAGGAAGAAGATGGTGATGAAGCCCCACAACACCATCTGGAGCGTCGGCCAGTAAATCAGATCGACGATGCGTGGCCATGATCCGCGCATCAGATAGTAGTTGCGCAGAATCATGGCCCAGATGCGCCGCGCCGCCAGTGTGAGTTCATTGCTGGTCATGATGCCGCCATATCCGCATCTGTCTCGGCGTTCCGAGACCGCGCGATATCGAGGAACACTTGCTCAAGCGTGGTGCGCCCGTAGCGCTGCAACAAGGATGCCGGGGCACCACGGTCGACCACCTTGCCGCCCTTCAACATGATCACGTCGGCGCAAAGTCGTTCGACCTCGGCCATATTGTGCGACGCGAGCAGGATCGTCGCGCCGCTGGTACGCTGATAGGTCTCCAAATAGCTACGCACATAGTCCGCCGTGTCCGGATCCAGCGATGCCGTGGGCTCGTCCAAAAGCAAGAGCTCCGGCTCGTTGAGGAGCGCCTTGGCAAGCGCGACGCGCGTCTTCTGACCGGCCGACAAGGTGCCGACGCTGCGCCCCAACAGATCGCCCAGGTCGAGGTCCTGCGCCAGCGCCTCAATCCGCGCGCCGATTTTGCGCAAACCATAGAGATGGCAATAAACGGTCAAATTTTCGCGCACGGTTAAACGATGCGGCACGTCGACATAGGGCGATGAAAAGTTCATCCGCGGCAGTGCGCGATAGCGATGGCGCCGCATATCATGACCGAGCACCGTGATCGTTCCGGAGGTCGGCACAATCAGACCCAACATCATCCCGAGCGTGGTCGTTTTCCCGGCGCCATTGCCGCCAAGCAGGCCGACGGTTTGTCCGCCGGGCACCGAAAAGCTCACCCCATCAACCGCTGTTACCGCGCCAAAGCGCTTGATCAAGTCAGCGACGGTGACGACCGACTCAGACATCGCGAACGTCCGATCAAATAGGTTGGAGGGACCGGAAACAGGTCAATGCCGGACCACTAACAGTGGCGGGTCACACGGTCAATGATTGCGGCTACCGCGTGGACTGCTTGCGAAATTTCTTGTAGGCGATCGGCAAAAGCGCGAGGACTGCGAGGCCGATCAGCGCCGCAATCATCGTTGGGGTCAGTATGTTTCGGACTGAGAACTCGGCGCAGGTTCTCAGCACGTCACCCAGTCCGGCGCCGGCGAGGCAAAACACGAATGTCCCTGGAATGATGCCGATAAACGTGCCGATCACATAGGTGCTCAATCGCACGCCGAGAAAAGCCGGAACCAAATTCACCAACCAAAATGGAAACAACGGGATCAGGCGAAGCACCAAAAGATAGCTCAACGCGTTCTCGCGAAAGCCGTCTTCCATGCGTCGAATTCCGGGGCCTGCCTTTTGGTACAGGATGTCGCCCAGCGCGGTCTTCGCGGCCAGGAATACTACCGTCGCGCCGAGTGTCGCGCCGATCACCGTGTAGACGGTCGCACCGGCGGCGCCGAACATGAACCCGCCCGCCAGCGTCATGAATGTCGCGCCCGGCAGCGACAGCGCCACCACCACCGTGTACACCAGGATGTAAACAAGCGGCGCGACGAAACTGTAATCGGCGACCCACGCGACCAGTTTGTCGCTGTTTTCGCACAGCGCCTGATAGCTCAGATAATCGTCAAGTCCGAAGGCGAAGGCGAGAGCGATAGCGCCGGCGAGGATACCGATCGGCAGAAACCGGCGCCACAATGGGCGGCGCGGTGCCTGCTCAGTCGGAGATTCGACCGGTTCCGACACGTTGCGTTTCGGAATGATCGATTTTAACAGTTCGTCCGGCGGCTCCGTGCATGCTCCGAAATCGCTCAGGCGCGGCGGCCAACGTGGCAACCGGTTTCGCCGGGACCCAGCTCACGTCAATCGCCAAATCATTAAGCCGCCAATCATAGTGATAGCCACGAATCCGCGGATTGTCGGCCAACACCTTGGCCAGTGGGGCATCCGCATATTGCGCGATGTGCGCCAGAAGCGCCTGGTCCGAGTCGCCGAAATCTTCCTTGTACCAGCGGTAAATGCTTGAGAGCGTTAGGCCGCGTGCGTCCACCGATACCCCGTGGGGACTGTTCACGTAGGCGCGTGCGCTCGCGTTCATCAGCGCTTCGGCATTGTCCGCTGTAAACGCTTCTTGATTGAGCTGGGGGCAGCCGACCGCGGCGCAGTTCAACACATAATGCATGCGCGGATCGTTCCACACGGGGCGCAGAATACGGTGTTCAATGTCGTCAAGGCTCACGGCTTCCCCTTCGACGGTGAACAATTTGCGTTTCCACGGACCTTTCGAAAACAATCCCGGTGAAATATCGATATCGCGGATTGACTCGACCGGATAGTGGTCGAGCACCGTGTTGACGGTCAGGGCGTTATACAGATTGATCCAAAAGGCGAGCTGTTCTTCGCGCCGACACTGGCTGATAGGGACCTGCGACAGGGAGTCCAAATAACCGAGAAACGTTGCCCGGTCGTGCGGCGTAACGGCACCGTAGTCGAACCTGTTCACCCCATCGGTTCCCTGCCTGAGATACATCTCAAGCATATGGCTCCATTCATAGTGATCGACGGTTATTGCCGAAGCCGGATCATGGGGTAGCCAGCGATCCCACAGATCGGAATCTGGCGCGGCGATTGCCGTGTTCGCGAAGGCCGCCAGGAAAACCGCAAGGGCCGCCGCTATCGGCGTGTAGAGGAAATGGTGAGACTTGGCGCTATTCATCCGCCACTTCACCGACGACTGACCCTTCCTCCATTTTGTTCAAGCGCCAGTCGTAATAATCGCCAGCGATTTCGGTCACGCCCTCCAGCGACGCAGCGACCGTTCCGTTGCAATAATTCTTCACATGGGCGAGCACAGCTTCGTCCGTGCCGCCGAAGTCTTCCTTGAACCAGCTATGGTAAACTTTGGATGTATAGAGTTCGCCATCCTCGACGCGCAAACCTTGTTCCGAATTGACGAATTGGCGCGCGGATTTCGCCAAGTTTTCGCGCCAATTGGCCGCTGTGTGAGCACGCGGCGCAATCGGTGGACAGCCGATCGACGCGCAGTTCAAGCCATAATGGACGGGCGGGTCCATATCATCGAACGCCGCCCGCAAAATGTAGTGTTCAATGTCGTTGAAGCTCACGCGTTTGCCATGGACCGTGGCCACATGGGTCAACCAAGGCCCGACAACATTCACGCCAGGGCCGCGGATCTGCAGCACCGAATTCACCGGCATATGCTCGAGCACCATGTTGACGATCGCCGCGTTATAGAGGTTCATCCAAAACGCAATCTGCTCGTCTCGGTTGTATGTCGCGATCGTTGTGCGACCTAAAGCTTTAATATATTGCCTTACCGCCGCTTGATCTTCGTCGGTCACGCGGTCATAGGCGATCCGATTCACCCCGTCGCCATAGGGGTTTTCGTGATGATATTTCTGAAGAAAGTTGTCCCAAGCGGAATGGTCAATAGTCTCGGTGGACGCCGGATCGTTGACATACCAGATCCCGCGCGGATCCTCGCCAATATCGGCCGTTTCGGCGTTCTGTCCTTCGCCGTTGCAAGCGACGAAAAGCAGGACAATCGGTGCAAGAAGTACGTGTCGGTAACGCATACCCTTCATATCGGCTCCCCCGCCTTGGGCGTCAACGTTCGCCTGGGCTTCTCGAAAGCCCTCCCCTGTCAATTTGGTTACATTAAGTTATACGTGGCAAAGAGCGCCATTCAAATACCCGCGAGGTATTTCGGCTGCGGCGTGATTGACTTGGCCCAACCAAATCCGTATACACCGCGCGATTTCTGCGACCTTGGCGCTCTGGAGTAACAATCGGTGAAAAGAACCTATCAGCCTAGCGTGTTGGTGCGAAAGCGTCGCCACGGCTTCCGCTCTCGCATGGCGACCGTGGGCGGGCGTCGGGTGCTGAACCGGCGACGCGCCAAGGGGCGCAAACGGCTTTCGGCCTAATCCGGTGAGCGCGCACTCGCGCTTGCCGCGGCTCAAATCGCGTAAAGACTTTGTGTGGGCAGCGCGGCGCGGTCAGGCGTCCGCGATGCCTGGACTCGTGCTCCAATCGGTGCGGCGCGCCGGCGACAGCCCGGTGGATGGGGCTGCAACGCGAGTTGGCTTCACGGCCAGCCGGCGCGTTGGCGGCGCGGTCGCGCGAAATCGCGCAAAACGGCGTTTACGAGCGGCGGCGGCCGCGGTCCTGCCGCACCGGGCCAAAGTGGGCCGGGAT
The DNA here is from genome assembly GCA_028289725.1 of Alphaproteobacteria bacterium. GTDB lineage: Bacteria > Pseudomonadota > Alphaproteobacteria > UBA7887 > UBA7887 > JAKZSU01. Next base: position 10,720 of record JANQOH010000117.1, on the reverse strand, counting down.
TACGTTTTGATCGCACGCGGCGCGACCTTGACCCGATCGTTTGATGATTTGGTAGGGGACCTCGACCGTGCATTGAAGCGTTTGGACTGCGTCCAAAACACGACAACCGATATGAGCGGTGACCAACCGGGGCAACGACGGCGATGAGTGTGGCGGCACGCGCGATGATGGGGTTGGTTCAAGTCTACCGTGTTATCTTGCGCCCGGTGTTACCGCCGACGTGTCGGTTCACGCCAAGCTGTTCAGAATATGCCATGCAAGCGCTCGCCCGACATGGGGCGCTACGCGGTGGCTGGCTAAGTTTTCGTCGGATTACGCGATGCCACCCGTGGGGTGGCTTTGGCTATGATCCGGTTCCTGGCGATCCGATTGCAGAGCGCGTGATCGGTCACTAACTCAGCAGGCACGCCGCAGCCTAATTTTGTGGAGCGGAATAACGGTGCAGGACCAACGCAACCTGTTGCTGGCAATCGTCTTGTCGGTCGCGATTTTGTTCGGCTTTCAAATGCTCTTCGTGCCGCCGCCACCACCACCGGCACCGGCGCAAACCGAGCAAGCCGACGTTGGCGATGTCGACGTTCCGGTTGCGCCGGGCGCACCGGCGGGGTCGCCCGGTCTCGAGATCACCGATGGCGACCAAACGGCTGACGAGGGTGCGGTTGCGACGCCAAGAGTGCCGATCGAAACCGGTTTGGGCGGGCGCCTAATCGGATCTATTGCGCTGGTTGGAGCGCGGCTCGACGATTTGGTTCTGACGGACTACCGCGAGTCGGTTGCACCGGATTCGCCGCAGATCACGCTGCTGTCGCCGCCCGGCAGCGCACACCCATATTTCGTCGATTTCGGCTGGGCCGCGAACGACCGCGCGCGATCCGATCTGATGCCGACGCCAAAAACACTGTGGCAAACGACGGATTCGGCGCTTAGCCCGGAAAACCCGGTCACGCTGACGTGGGACAATGGTGCGGGACTCATCTTCACGCGCACCATTTCGGTCGATCGAAACTACATGTTCACGATCACCCAAGAAGTGCGCAACACGACCGGTGGGGACATTGTCATCCGACCCTACGGTCTGATCAGTCGAACCGACGAGCCGGATACGCTCGGCTTCTACATTTTGCATGAAGGGCCGATTGGGACCTTCAACGGCGAATTGTCGGAAGTCGACTACGAAGACGTCCGAGAGGTCGGAACGATCTCGAACAGCTCGACGGGCGGCTGGATCGGCATAACCGACAAATATTGGTTGGCCGCGCTGATCCCGGATCAAATGATGGCGATCGATGCCCGGTTTGTTTATTCGAAACCGCGCAATCGCGACAAGTTTCAAGCCGACTATTTGGGTGCGCCGGTTGTGGTGCCGGCGTCCGGTCAAACGGAAGTCACGAGCCGACTCTTCGCGGGCGCCAAGGAAGTGACATTAATCGACGGGTACCGGGACGAGTATCAGATTGCCTTGTTCGACCGCGCTGTCGACTTTGGTATTTTCTACTATCTGACCAAGCCGCTGTTTTATGTGCTGCACGAAATCGCTCTGTTCTTCGGGGGTTTTGGTTTCGTCGGTAATTTCGGCCTTGCGATCTTGGTCCTAACAGTCGGTATCAAGCTCATTTTCTTTCCGCTTGCCAACAAGTCGTACATAGCGATGAGCAAGCTAAAGAAATTACAGCCCGAAATGATGCGGTTGCGTGAGGCCTATGGCGACGACCGACAGAAATTGAATACCGAGGTAATGGCGCTTTACAAGCGGGAGAAGGCAAATCCGCTTGCGGGCTGCCTGCCGATCCTGATCCAAATCCCGGTGTTCTTCGCGCTGTATAAAGTGCTCTTCGTTTCGATCGAAATGCGCCACGCGCCGTTCTATGGATGGATTAAGGATCTGTCGGAAAAGGATCCGACCACAATATTCAACCTATTCGGGCTGATTCCCTATACGCCGCCCGACTTCCTAACGATCGGGGTTTGGCCGCTCCTGATGGGGTTGACCATGTTCCTTCAACAGAAGCTCAACCCCGCGCCGCCTGATCCAATTCAGGCCCGCGTGTTGATGGCGCTTCCCATAATTTTCGTGTTCCTATTCGCCACCTTCCCCGCCGGTCTGGTGATCTACTGGACTTGGAACAATGTGCTATCCATTGCGCAACAGTGGGTGATCATGCGGCGGATGGGTGTGCCTGCGTAACGCATGTCGCCAGGAACGCCGCCAACGGATTCCGTTGCGGACGATGCCGCGTTGGCTGCGGGCCGTCATTTGTTTGCGCAGGATTGCCGGTTCGTCACGGCCGCCGCGTCGCTCGCTTCCTTGCCGCCCGCCGGTCTCACTGAGGTCGCGTTTGCGGGCCGGTCCAATGTCGGCAAGTCCAGTTTGATCAATGGTTTGACCGGCCGCAAGTCGCTCGCGCGTTCGTCCAATACGCCGGGCCGTACACGGCAAATCAATTTCTTCAGCTTGGCCGACCGTTTGCTGCTGGTCGATTTGCCGGGCTACGGCTATGCGCGCGCGTCAAAAACCGAGATCGCCGCGTGGACGGCGTTGGTCGAAGATTACCTTCGGGGTCGTCCGACTCTGCGGCGAACTTGTTTGCTCATCGACGCGCGGCACGGTTTCAAACCATCCGACGAGACCGTCATGGACATGCTGGAGACAGCGGCCGTGGTGTACCAGGTGGTGCTTACAAAGTGCGACAAATTGCGCCCGGGCGCGCTTGCCGCGCGCCGCGCCGAGATCCAAGAGAAGCTAGAGAAGAACGCTGCGGCATATCCCGAAGTCGTCGCGACCAGCGTTCGCACGGGTGACGGTATCGCGCAATTGCGGGCGTCTTTGGCGCCGCTGGCCGAGCCGGAAACGATCCGCTAAAGTCCGGCGCCATGTCTGATGCCACCAAAAAAGCACGTGAAGACCAGCTTCAGATCGCGGCAACGCTGTCGGAGGCGCTGCCCTATATGCGCCGGTTTGCGGGCTGCACGTTCGTGATCAAATTCGGCGGTCACGCCATGGGCGAGCTGTCCCTATCGGATATGTTTGCGCGTGATGTGGTGCTGCTGAAACAAGTCGGCATCAACCCTGTCGTGGTTCACGGCGGCGGCCCGCAGATCGGCAGCATGCTCGACCGTTTGAAGATCGAGAGCTCGTTTGTCCAAGGTCTGCGCGTGACCGACCAGGCGACCGTGGAGATTGTCGAGATGGTGCTGGCCGGCAGCATCAACAAGCAGATTGCGTCCGCCATCAACCGCGCGGGCGGCACCGCCATCGGCTTGTCCGGCAAAGATGGGCATCTCATACGGGCACGGCGGCTGGAGCGCCGGGTGCCGGACCCGGAATCCAACATTGAAAAAGTTCTGGATCTCGGATTTGTTGGCGCGCCCGAGCATGTCGATGCCCAGGTGCTGAACACGCTCGCCGCTTCGAACATTATCCCGGTGGTCGCCCCGATCGGGATCGGCGCCGAAGGCGAAACCTACAATATCAACGCGGATACGGCCGCTGGCGCCATCGCCTCCGCGCTCGGCGCGACAAAACTCATGATGCTGACCGATGTGGAAGGCGTTCTCGACAAGCAGGGCAATCTGGTCACTCGGTTAACGCCGGCCGGCGCCCGCGCCTTGATCGAAGATGAGACGGTATCGGGCGGTATGGTTCCGAAAATAGAGACCTGCATCGATGCCGCGGAAAGTGGCACCGAGGCAGCGCACATACTTGATGGACGTATTCCTCATGTGCTGCTGCTCGAAGTGTTTACCGAACATGGCGTCGGCACCATGATTGTCGAGGAAGGCCGCGTCGCCCCCTAATCCAGGAACATCTTCAACCGCTGCTCGAGCTCGGCATCCGATTGCGGATAGTCGACACCGTTCTTGGCGTAGATGAGGCCATTGTTCGGAATGTTCGCGATCTTGGACTGAACGTCGATCGCCGTGCGCATGGACAACCCGGCGCGCCGGGACAAAGCCACTGCCGCAATGGCACTATGCGCGCACAAAATGTGCCGCACTTTGTTCACATCAAGCCCGGTTAGGCACGCGAAGGCGTGAAAGCAGAACCTGCGGTCGTTTCGCTCCATTCGCTCGCGAAGCATGTCGTCGTCCAACCTGCCAACTTCGTGATAGGCCCGGACTTCTTGCTGTATTTGTTCGCGCGTACGTTCGTCTTCTTCTTCTTCTTCGATTTCATCATCCGCGCTCATCGGCTCGTCGTGTGAGTCATCCTGCGCTGCGGGATCGTCGGCCGAGCAGTCGATGCGGGCCGCAACCGCATCGGTAAACTCCGGCGGCAGTTGGTTTGATTCCTGCAAGCTGTTCAGCAGCGAACGGGAAATGAACTGGCAGATCCGGTTTACCGCACCCTCGGACATGTTGGGGCGCTTGGCCAATGGTTCATGCCACAACTTCTGGCCCGGTGCGCGATCGATCAGATCGTCGAGCGTTTCTTCGCGTATTTGTGCACTATCGTTGGAAAGCAGTTCCGCAATGGCGGGTGCATTGTCCGTGTCGACAATGGCGTCGCATAACGGCGCCGCCAAACCGCGGCGTCGGGAAATCGCGCCGAGCACATCTTGGACGGGCGCGCTGCCGATGATCGCCAACAGATCGTCGTCGCTGAGAAGCGGCGAGAACTCCAGCACCGGGGCGGCGACAAGGGCTTCGACGTCGCGCGCCAGACGCGCCACAACGTCCGGCGGCACGGCGTCCGTGGCCTTGATTTCCTCGGCAATCGCTTGACGCACGCGCGGTAGCGAATCGATCGCGAGGGCCCGCAATACTTCCATGGTGACGGATTGGACCTGCGACTGCTCGGATCGGCTGAGCGCCGGCACCAAGCGGCCAATCTTATGGGCCAGATCCAGACGAACTTGCTCGTCCGGATCGGTCGTGAGCAGAAGGTCGGCTTGGCACGGCGTCGAAGGATTCGTCGCAATCGCGCGGCGCACCGCCGGATCATCGTCTTCGGCCAGATAGTACAGGATCTCCGGCGCGACATCCTGGCGTTCCGCGAGCTTCTGGCGAACCTCGGGCCGGTGGTCACGCGCCAATTCCTTGTCTTTGCCGTAATGCGGCATGCGCCGGTTCGTCCGGCTGTTCGTTGTCTTGACCCCCATCCCCTAAGCTTTTCCTCCCTCATCAGTATTTGGCGCCATCGCAAAACTCGCCACGCCATGCTGTCTTTTGGCCTCGTACATGGCTTTGTCGGCACGATCGAAGAGCTGCTCGAGCGATTCACCGCTGGCCGGGTCGAAGACAGCCATACCAATCGACAGCGCGAAGGGATGTCCTTCGACGACCGGGACGTTGGCGCGAAAACTCTCATCGGACACCAAGGCCTCCGCCTTGGCCCGTCCGCCATCGGCATTGGTCTCATCCAACCAAACGGCAAATTCGTCGCCGCCAACGCGACCGAGAATGTCTCCGCCACGGCATGACTTCACCAACAAGTCGGCGACCGCGCGCAACGCCGTGTCGCCGGTGCTGTGGCCATGCGCATCGTTCACCGCCTTAAAGTGATCAAGATCGACAAAAAACAGCGTGGCCGGTCGGCCGTTTCGAACGGAATGGCGCAAGCGGCGCTGCACCTCGTCGTCGAACGCGCGCCGGTTCAAGAGACCGGTCAATCCGTCGGTGCGCGACAGCAGTTCCAATTTCTCCTGGTTGGCAAGCTGCTCGATCGCCAGACCCAGTTGACCCACCACGCCAGACAAGAGATGCCTGTCGCCCTCGCTCCAATCCGAACCGGTCGCGCGCGCAACCGCGACGGCTCCGTTGGTGGTCGTGGCGTATTGCGTGGCGCCAAACAGGGCCGCGCCAATTTTGATGGGATCCGCGCCGCTTTCATCCCTGTGTTCGATCAAATTGGCCGCGGCTTCATCGATTTCGGCGGCCACCGGCGCGCCGTCCGGCATGGATGCCGCCACGTAAGCCTTGCCTTCATCGTCGAAGCGGAGAATCCAGCAGGTCGCTTCGTCGAGGGCGTGATGGATTGCGTTGGCTGCCGTGCTCAGCATCGCACGCGGGTCGAGCTCCGTGCTGATCGAGCGGAGGATCGTGTCCAGCGTTCGTTCGCGGCGGCGCGCGGTTTCCAGCGCCATGTCGACGGCGCGGCTTGCGGTGATATCCCGGCTGATCCCCCGAACCCCGCACCAATTGCCGTTCGCATCAAAAAGCGGGAGGCTGGAGGCCTCGATGCAGGACGCCGAGCCATCAGCGCCGCGCATCCACATCACGAGATCTTCGGTCGGTTGATCGCTTTCAAAGGGAAGGCGGTCCGGTCGTTCGGCGTCCGGCATAATGAATTCGCGCGCCGGCCGTCCGACAAGCTGATCCGGCGGAAAGCCCAATACGCCTTTCGGGGACACAAATACGAAGCGGCCATCCCCGTCGGTTTCCCACGCGAAATCAGATGAGCACTCGACTAGATCCTTATAGCGCTGGCGGGATTCGACCAATGCGCTTCGCAGATTGTTCTCTAGTGTCACGTTCCGACCAAGCAGCGCCAGCGCGGTCGTCGAGCCGTCAGGCGCGTCGATCGGCACAATTGAGACGTCGATGGTCGCGTCGCCGAAGGTCTCGGACAAACAAACCGGTTCCGTGACACCGTGGCGCGTCATCCGCACTTCGGAGAAGCTGCGTACCAAGTCGGGCAGCGCACCGTCGCGTAGAGCGGCCGCGAGGTCGCGCGCGCTGTCATTATGGGTAATCACCACGCCATTGTTGGTGACAAGCAGCGCCGGGCCCGGATAGCTCTCGACAATCGCCCGCAGATCCACACCGGTTGCGAATTTCGCCGATGTGGCCTCCGGCGGCGGGGGCGCAGTGGGGGCATCGACTGTCATGCGCGGGTCGCTTTGGATTTGTTCGTCATTTGCAACAAATCGGTTGCTCGCTTCCTGGACCGGCCTTGGGCGGGCTCACCTTGAACCGCTCGCCACGCTCGGGCACTGTCGGCTTATGACCCAAGAACCAAGAGCGGCGCCGATGATCCAGCCCGAACAAGTCGCCTGCTGGGTTTTCGACTTGGACAACACCTTGTATCCGGCCGATTGCAACCTGTTTGCGCAGATCGACCTGAGAATGACTGAATATATTTCGACCCTTCTTGGTGTCGACAAACCCTCCGCGCGCGCATTGCAAAAAGCCTATTATTTTCAACACGGAACGACTCTTCGCGGTCTAATGTTGGATCACGCCGTCGACCCCACCGACTATCTGACCTACGTCCACGACATCGATATTTCGCCGGTCCCGCCGGCGCCCGAGCTCGACCAGGCGCTTGCCCGCTTGCCGGGGCAAAAAATTGTGTTCACCAATGGTTCGGCGGCTCACGCGGAGCGGGTCATGGCGCGTCTCGGCGTCACCGCCCACTTCGAGAAGATTTTCGACATCGAGGCGTTTGGTTTTATTCCCAAGCCGCACCCCGACCCCTATGACCAGGTCATCGCGGAAATGGGTATTCCCGGCGAGGCCATGGTCTTGTTCGAGGATAGTCATGCCAATTTGCCGCCCGCCGCCGCACGGGGCATGACCACTGTGTGGGTCCGGCACGACCGGGCCGATTGGCCGCCGCCCGAGGATGGCGCGAATGCGGATGTTCCGCACCACACCACGGATGATTTGGTCGGCTTGCTCCACGCAATTCTCGGGCACGATTAGCGGCGCGCAACCGGTAGCGTAGATCGCCGATTTCCAGATGGTTCAATTCCCGGGCGAAAGGCTCTAGGTTCGGGCCGCAAATTTGGGCCAGGGAGGGCGATATGACACCGGATCAATTAGAAGCCGCGATCAACGAGGCCTGGGATGCGCGCGACAGCATTACGGGCCAAACCACGGGCGCGGTGCGTGATGCGGTCGAAGCGGCACTCGATGGCCTCGATGGCGGCACTTTTCGGGTCGCCGAAAAGCAAGACGGAGACTGGCACGTCCATCAATGGCTGAAGAAGGCGGTGCTGCTGTCATTCCGGCTCAATGACATGACGGCGATCGCAGGCGGTCCCGGCGGCGCGTCTTGGTATGACAAGGTGCCCTCGAAGTTTAGCGGCTGGGACAAGGCGGCTTTTGATGCCGCCGGATTTCGCGCCGTGCCGAGCTGCGTCGTCCGGCATTCCGCCTATGTCGCACCCGGCGTGGTGCTGATGCCGAGTTTCGTGAACCTTGGCGCCTATGTTGATAGCGGCACGATGATCGATACCTGGGCGACCGTCGGCAGCTGCGCCCAAATAGGCAAGAACTGTCATATTTCGGGCGGCGCCGGCATCGGCGGGGTCCTGGAACCGTTGCAAGCCGGCCCTGTGATCATCGAAGACAATTGTTTTGTCGGCGCGCGCAGCGAGGTCGCCGAAGGCGTGGTTGTCGAAACCGGGTCGGTTTTGTCGATGGGCGTTTACATCGGTGCCTCAACGAAGATCGTCGATCGCGCCAGCGGCGAGGTTATGTACGGTCGCGTGCCCGCCTATTCGGTCGTGGTGCCGGGAAGCTTGCCCGGCGCGTCAGGCGGCCCGTCGCTTTATTGCGCCGTGATCGTCAAACGCGTCGATGAAGGCACACGCTCAAAAACATCCATCAACGAATTGCTGCGCGACTAGACGGTCTTTGACATGAAAATGCCGAGATCGGTGCAGTATCCGATCTCGGCATTTGTCTACCGAATTGATGGGCCGTAACGACTACGCTTCTGGGTCGCCGGTTGCCACTTTGCCGAACCAGTCCTCGACCGATATTTGACCGCCTTCCTTATCGGCGCGCCCTTTATCTTCCGCGGGCAAGGCATCTTGGACGATATCAACACGCTTCCAACCAGCTAGAGGTGTATCGACGCCTTCGCGCGGCACATAGCGCGAGGGCGTTTGTTTGGCCATCCGGTGGACGTAGCGCGGGCAATTTGGCCACACACGCTCGACATTCACGCGAACAATCAATTGCGCCTCTTTGTATTCGCTCATGAGCGGATCATTGTCCGACACCGTAGCGGTGCCTTGTAGGCGCATGCGGTTGGGCTTCTCGAAATCCATGAACAACATGCCGACTTGGTTCGTGGTTTCGATGTTTCCCATCGAATAGAACATGCCATTGCCATTGTAGCTCGGGAACGCAATGGTCTTGCTGTCGACGACTTTGACGAATCCTGGGTCACCGCCTTTGTAAGACACAGTCGGCGCGCCGTTTATGTCGATTGTCGATAGCCAGAACATGTCGCGGCTCTCGATGAAGGCCTGGTCCATTTCGTTGACTTCGTCGGCGACAAATCCCGTTTCCACCAAATCCGCGATGCGGCGCGTGTCGAACTTGTCCTGAAACGCGCGCTGGGCGTCCCCGAAAAACTGGCTCATGGCTGGGTCTCCTCCCTCGATTGATCTGAAAAATGCGTCCGGTTCAATCCGGATCACTGATCGATTGGGTCAGTCTTATCACTCTTCCGCCAAACCGTCATCGCATCCAGATCGCGCGGTCTCGGTTTCGGGGCGAAACGGGCGTGTTAGGAGGGCGCGGACGGTTTCGTCAAGGTCCGCACCGCGGTGCAAGACAGCGTCAACCGCCGAAACGATTGGCATTTCAAGGCCGTAACGCTGACCCATGTCGGCGACGGCGCGGGCGCTCGCGACGCCTTCGGCGACGGTGTGACGTCCTTGAAGGAGGGACGCCAGCGAGTTGCCTTGGCCGAGCGCGACGCCGAGCGCGTAGTTCCGTGAGCGTTTGCTGGTGCAAGTCAGGGTCACGTCGCCGAGACCGGAGAGGCCCATCAGAGTTTCGGCGCGCCCGCCCACCGCGACAATCATGCGGCCGATTTCAGCGAGGCCCCGCGTGATCAGGGCTGCACGCGCATTTTCACCAAACCGGCGCCCTTCACAGATGCCGCACGCAATGGCGAGTACATTCTTCACTGCGCCGCCGATTTGCGCGCCGAGAACATCATCGGTGTAGTAGGGCCGAAATGTCTGCGTGCCCAGCGTGTGGACGAGCTCATTGCCGATCGTCGTGTCGCTGCAGGCGATGGTGACGGCGGTTGGCAGATTGCGCGCCAATTCATCCGCGAAACTGGGACCGGTCAGGACCGCGATCGACCGGCCGGGCAAGAGTTCAGACACCACGGCGCTCAGCAGATTGCCTGAGGCGAGCTCAATTCCTTTGGCGCAGATGACGACTGTCGCGTCCGCTGCAATGCCCGAACCAATGCTGGTCAAAACCGACCGCACATGTTGCGTCGGCGCCGCCAATAGAACCTGCTTCGCCTCGGCCAGGTGGCTTGGCTCGGCGCTCATGCGGATGCGCGAATCGAGACGCACGCCAGGCAAATAGGTGGTGTTTTCCCGCGCGAGATCGAGCGCCAAGGCAAATTCGGAGCGCCGCGTCCAAAGATGGACATCCGCGCCCAGACGCGCCGCCAAGACCGCGAGGGCCGTGCCCCAAGCGCCGGCGCCGATGACGGCGATCCGGCTCATGCTTTCGCACCTGCGCCGATTGCGGCTGGAGCATCCGCATCCAAGGGCCATCGTGCACGCGCCGGCGCGTCCAATCCGTCGGTCATGTCAAGACGCGCGCGCTCAACGCCGGCCCATGCGACCATGGCGCCATTGTCCGTACACAAGGCGGGCGGCGGCACGACCAGTTCCAAGCCCAAGCGTTGCGCACTTGTGACCAAGCGACCGCCCAAATAGCGATTGGCCGCAACGCCCCCCGCCTTGTGTACGGACAATGGCGCCATGGTCGCATGGGCCGGCGTTGAGCGCGCGCG
>JANQOH010000115.1 GCA_028289725.1 Alphaproteobacteria bacterium | reverse complement strand
TATCACTGGTTCTGGCTCGCCCAGCCGCATCCCTTCCCCGAAACCCTAATCAACGCCGCGCCCGAGGACTGGTTTCGCGCCCACACCGCGCGCGAGCCGAAGCCAGACGATTTTTTTCACCCGTACGCGTTGGCCGACTATATGGCGGCGGTGCGTGACCCGGAGATGATCCGCGGCATGTGCGAGGACTATCGTGCCGCGGCCTCGATCGACTTGGCGCATGACCACGCCAGCCGCATGGCAGGCGACAAGATCGCCTGCCCGCTCCTCGTGCTATGGGGCGCCAAAGGCAAGATCGGCCAGTGGTACGACCCGGTCGCAATCTGGCGCGCCTATTGTTCCGACGAGGTGACCGCGACCGAACTCGACACCGGCCACTACCTCGCCGAGGAGGATCCGCAGGACGTCATCGACCAGTTCGTCGCGTTCTTTTCAGACGACTGTTGATGCGAGCCTAATTCTCCAAAACCCGCCGCAAGGTGAAAGCGCCCCGGATATCGCCGACCGAGAAACCGCGCGCCTGATCGGTCGGATAGAGATCGTCGATCATGGCGGCCACTTCGGGCTGCAGATCGGTGCCATGGCAATTGATACAGACCTGAGCGGTGGGGATCGCCTTCATGTAGCGGAAGACCCTTGCGCCGTTCTCGGTGATGATCTCGGCATGGTCGATCGCCGTCACATCTTCGCCGGCGGCCTTGCGCGCCTCAAAATCACCAAGCACCGCGAGCTCCCAACTGTCAGGCGCGTTGGCGGGGTTCCGGCGTTTTAGGCTCGTGCGCCCGACGCGGCCTTGATATTCGATCGATCGCGCGGCGGCGATGCCGGGCGCGACCATGTTGCACACGCCGATCGCGTGTTCCGGGCCACCGGCCTCGATCGCCGCGACCAACTCAGCCTTCAGGCTAGCACCAAAACCTTTGATGGCGGCGCGGCTCTCGCCGATCAATGCGTCCAAGTCGTCGGCGGCGAATGCCGGCGCGGTCGTTCCCAGCACGAGTAGAACCGCTGCTATCAATTTAATACTCATACGATTTTCCGTTCCTTTGCTGCCGCAATCGGTTCGAGCACATATGATATCATTTTGAAATCAACATGAACCACGTCGTCTTTGGCGCGCCTCAACCACACTTAGAATGGCCTTACGGCGCTCGCTGCACCCAATGTATGGCGTCAGGCCAGGCCGGCGGCCTCGATCAACGACCAAGCGCGCTCCGCATACGGTCCGGTGAGGGCGCCGTAACGTTGCGCGTCGCTTGAGCTGGCGTTGCCCGCGACGCCGCGCGCATAAACACCTTCAACGATCGCGGCGCTGCGGAACAGCGAAAACGCCATGTAGAAGGTCGGGTCGAATTCCGAACGTCCGGCGCGGCGACAATAGGCGGTCAGATAGCTGTCCAAGTCGGGAATGCCGAGCCCTTCGAGATCCGCGCCTTGCAGGCCGAGATGACCTAGGTGATCCATCAAATAGGGCATCACATTGTAGCCAAGGTCGGCCAAGGGATGACCAAGGGTCGAAAGCTCCCAGTCGAACACCGCGACCACTTCCGGCTTGGTCGGATGAACCATCAGATTTCCCAATCGGAAATCGCCGTGCACGATCGTCGTCTCATCATCGTCCGGCAGATGCTCGGGCATCCACTCGATCAGCCGGTCCATACTGGGGATGTCGCGCGATTGCGACGCGACATATTGCTTGGACCAACGTCCGACCTGGCGGGCGAAATAGCTTCCCGGCTTGCCAAAGTCGGCGAGACCCGCCGCCTGATAGTCGACGCCATGCAGGATTGCCAAGCATTCGTTCATCTGGTCGTAGACGGCGCTGCGCTCGGCCGGGTTCGAGTCGGCCATCAGAACATCGTGAAACACGCGGCCGCGCTTGCGCTCCATGACGTAGAACGGCGTGCCGATGACGCTGTCGTCCTCGCACAGCACGTGCATCTCCGCGAGCGGCAGACCCGAGCCAGCCAGCGCATCTTGAACGCGATATTCGCGCTCCACGGCGTGCGCGGATGGCAGCAGCTTGCCCGGCGGCTTCTTGCGCAGAACGTAATCTGTCTCGCCAAAAGTCAGCACAAATGTCGGATTGGATTGCCCGCCGTGGAACTGTCGAACCGCCATGGGCGCGCTCGCGCCGTCGATCTTGCCGCGCAGATAATCGGCAAGTGCGGCTTCGTCGAATTTGTGGGCATCCCGAACCGGGATCAGCCCTGCGTCTTCTTGATGCTGGTCAGCCATGTCGCCGGTGTTATAGACGTTTTGCGGCCAGCCGCAAAAGCCTGGACTGAATGAACTGGGAGGACATCGCTATGACCATTGTGAACCACGCCGGCGACGTCCCGCCGCTCGACCAAGATACGCGTGACCGCCTCGAGGCACTCGATACCACGCTCCTGTCGGATGCGATGGCGGGGCGCGGCACCATGGCGGCGGAAATGAGCCCGGTGAAACCCGGGACAAGGATGGTTGGTCCGGCCCGTACGGCCTTCAGTCCGGGCGCCGTAGAGGCTGCCATCCACGCCATCGCGGCGTGCCAGCCGGGCGAAGTCGTGGTCATTGCCGGCGGCAGCCTCGCCCATGCCTCACTCGGCGGCATCATGGCGCTCGATGCCGAGCGACATGGCGCGGCGGGGTGCGTCATCGACGGGTCAATTCGCGATACCGCCGAAATTCGCGCCTCCGGCTTTCCGATTTTCGCGCGCGCAAGCACGCCCCACGGCGCCGCGGTCGACCCGCATGGTACCATCAACGCCCCGGTCGCCGTGGCTGGGACGCGTGTCCATCCGGGGGATGTCTTGGTCGGCGACGATGACGGCGTGGTCGTGATTCCCCGCGGCGATCTGGATCAAGTGATCGCGGCCGCCGAAGCGAAGGGCGAAAAAGAAGCCGGTTGGGTGACCGCCCTGAAAAGTGGCAAAAATCTGGCTGAAACCCACGGATTTGCGCCGCCGATCAATCGGGACTGAGGCCTCTCAGCTTGCGAAGCCCTTGGATGCGCCCCAGATGAACGCCATGGATAGCGAAGACCATATCCAGGCGGAGCTTACCCAACTCCCGGTCGATCCGAAGAAGCTGGCGGCCGACCGGAAAACGGTCGAAGAGGGTTTTTGGACCAAGATCCGCCGCACGCTCGGCCGCATCCCGTTCGCCGAGGAGGCGGTGGCGGCCTATTACTGTGCCGTCGACGAGAAAACACCGGCCTATGTTCGCGCCGTTTTGCTGGCCGCACTCGCCTATTTCGTGGTGCCGGCTGACGTCATTCCCGACTTCATCGCCGGCCTCGGATTTACCGACGACGCCTCGGTCCTCTTAACCGCCATCACGGCGATTGGCGGCCATCTGAAACCACGACACCACGAACTAGCGCGAGCCTTTTTTGAACGCGAAGCGTCATCCGCCGACGCGGATGGGTGATCGCTGACCACTCAACTTCGTTGGCTATTCCAGCGCCGAGCCCGTGCCGTGATAGTCATCAACCGGTGCGCAGGGCGGCGCCAAATTCGCGACGTTGCAGACTGCGTAAAGCTCGCCCGGCGCTGCATTGAAAATCGCTTCAGGGTCCACCCGGCTATCGCAGCCGGAGATGACCATGGTCTTGGCGTTGTCACGCGTGCGACGTAGCATCGCTGGCCCATGATATTGCCCACTGGATCGGACCAAGCTTCGCCATTGCGCCGCGCCGTGCGTGCCGTCACGCACGCAGACGAAACGGAGATCGTTCGGGCTTTGGCTCGTGAGGCCACCCTGCCCAACGCAACGCGGGAACGGATTCATGATCTCGCCTATCGCCTGACCGCGTCGCTCCGCGCCACCGAAGCGGAGTCCGGCGGTCTCGACGCATTCATGCAGACATTTGCCTTGTCGACCCGCGAGGGCGTCGCGCTCATGTGCCTCGCTGAGGCGCTTTTGCGCATCCCCGATGACGAAACCGTCGATCGGTTGATCCGCGACAAAATCGGTGGCGTGGACTGGCAACAGCATATCGGCGCAAGCGACTCGCTGTTCGTCAACGCCTCCACGTGGGGTCTCATGCTGACCGGGCGTCTTGTGGGATTGGACGACGAGAATGACGAGGCGCCCGGCGACCTCGGCGGGCTACTGGGCCGTTTCCTGGCGCGCAGCGGCGAGCCGGTGGTCCGGGCCGCGCTGACCCATGCGATGCGCATCCTCGGCGGCCAATTTGTCACCGGCCGAACAATCGAAGAAGCACTTGCACGGGCGTCAGATAATGAGCGACCGGACGTGCGTTATTCCTACGACATGCTCGGTGAAGCGGCCTACACGCAGGCTGACGCAGACCGGTATTTCGACGCCTATCGCCATGCAATCGAGTCGGTGTCCGCGGCCGCCAATGGCGCTGGCCCGATCGACGGCCCCGGCATATCCATCAAACTCTCGGCGCTGCATCCGCGGTACGAGTTTTCCCAAGCCAACCGCGTCATGACCGAACTCGTGCCCCGCTTGCAGAAACTTGCCGAGATCGCGGCCGCTGGAAATATTGGCCTGACCATCGACGCCGAAGAAGCGGAGCGCCTCGACCTCTCGCTCGACGTCATCGAGGCGTTGTCGGGGGCCCCGTCCCTTGCCGGCTGGAATGGGTTGGGTGTCGCTGTCCAAGCGTATCAAAAGCGCGCGCGCCCTCTGATCGATTGGCTTGCCGACTTGGCCGCACGCCACAGCCGC
>JANQOH010000113.1 GCA_028289725.1 Alphaproteobacteria bacterium | reverse complement strand
TGTGGCTGGCATCGGCGCCGTGCGCCGCGTGTTCAAATCGACATGGAGCATCATCAGCTCGTTGGTCGCCGCCAAGTAGCCTTTCTCGTCGTGAAACATCTCGTGGGCGAAATGAATGCGCTTTTCGTCGAAATCGAACACGTGGGTGGCGAAACGAAGCGGATCGTCGCGCACGACCTCCTGCAGATAGCTGACGTGGCTTTCGAGGATGAAGATCGAGCCGCCGGTCTCGCGCATATAGTCGTGGCCGATGCCGATATGGTCGCACATGGCGTCGGTCGCGTGGTCGAACGCCAGCACGTAGTAAGCGACGTTCATATGCTCGTTATAGTCCAGCCATTCGGCGCGCACGGGCTCGCGGTGGAGCACCAGCGGTGCGGCGGGGGCAGCGTCTTGGTCCATCGGTTGATCGATCCCAGGTTTGCGGGACGCGCATCCTAGTCGACAGCCATGCGTTTCTGCTAGGGCGGGCTGGCTTAACCTTTCCCGGCCGGAATGATAAGACGGCGCTTAGAACCAGATGTCACGGGAGATTCGAACGCCATGGCCACGCAACCCGCGATCACGCCAAGCCGGTTGGACCCGGGATGCCCGTTGCTCGACGAGCTGCGCGCGCTGCTCGGCGATCGGCTGACCACCTCCGCCGCGGTGCGCGAGCAACATGGCAAGGACGAGTCCTTCCATCAGCCGGTCAGCCCAGACGCGGTTGCGTTCGCCGAGTCGACCGAGGAAGTCAGCGAAATCGTCAAGGCGTGCGCCAAATACAAAGTGCCGGTTATTCCTTACGGCACCGGAACGTCGCTCGAAGGTCACGTTGCGGCGCTTCAGGGTGGTGTCTCGATCGATGTGAGCCGCATGACCGAGGTGGTGGAGGTCAATCCGGAAGATCTCGACTGCACGGTGCAGGCGGGCGTCACCCGAAAGGCGCTGAACGAGTATCTGCGCGACACCGGCCTGTTTTTCCCGGTCGATCCCGGCGCCGACGCCTCGATTGGCGGCATGGCGGCGACGCGCGCCAGCGGCACCAACGCGGTGCGCTACGGCACCATGCGTGAATGCGTGCTCGCGCTGACCGTCGTTCTTGCGGACGGCCGGATTGTCCGTACCTCGCGGCGTAGCCGGAAATCCGCCGCCGGCTATGATCTGACGCGCTTGTTCGTCGGTTCCGAGGGCACGCTCGGCGTGATCACCGAGGTGACCGTGCGCCTGTTCGGCATTCCAGAGGCGATGACCGCCGCCGTGTGCGCGTTCCCGTCGGTCGAGGATGCCGTGAATGCGGTGATCCTGACGATCCAGTCGGGCATTCCGGTGGCGCGCATCGAGTTTGTCGACGATATGGCGATCAAGGGTCTGAACGAGTTTTCCAAGACCGATCTGCCCGTCGCCTACACCTTGTTCTACGAGTTTCATGGCAGTGATTCTTATGCCCGCGAACAGGCCGAGGCGGCGCAAGCGATCGCTGCGGAATTCGGCGGCGGCGATTTCCAGTGGGCAACGCGGCCCGAGGACCGCAACAAACTGTGGCAGGCGCGCCACGACGCTTTGTACGCCATGATTGCACTGTGTCCGGGCAAGAAGGCGATGGCGACCGATGTCTGCGTGCCGATCTCCAAGCTCGCCGAATGCGTGGTTGAAACGCGGCAGGATAACGAACAAAGCGCGATCGTCGCGCCCATCGTCGGCCATGTCGGCGACGGCAATTTCCATGTCAGCTACATGGTCGATCCCGAAAATCAGGCGGAGGTCGACGAAGCGTCGGCGCTGCACGACCGGCTGGTCGCACGCGCGCTCGCCATGGGCGGCACCTGCACCGGTGAGCACGGTATCGGCTATGGCAAGATCGACTATCTCAACGCGGAGCTTGGCGAAGGCGTGTCGATCATGCGCTCGATCAAGCAGGCACTGGATCCGGACAACATTATGAATCCGGGCAAAATTATCCGACTTTAGGAGACCACGACGTGCCGCAAGACCCTTCGACCATCGCACCGGACAGCGATGCCGTCCAGGTGACGATCTTTCTGAAACACACGCAGCAATTGACGCTCGATGAAATGGGCGTGAATTTGCGCAAGAACGGCTTCTTCGAGAAATTCCCGCCCGAAGGCGTCGAGGTCGTGAGCTGGTATCAGTTGATGAGCTTCGGCCATGTCGTCACCCTCAAAGTCCCGCCGGCCAAAGTACGCGAAGTCAATCGCGCGCTCGAATCCAGTAGCTATACAACTTTCAAGAGCGAGGTGTATCTCGGCTACGATTTCTGGCCGGTGATCCAATCGACCAAGGCGCAGTTGGCGGACAACAAATAGACAGTTTGACGACCTGATCAGATCGGCACGACCAAGTTGCCGAGGCGTTGGGTGAGCTTTGTGTTCTCGCCGTAATCGACCGGCACCGCGAGCAGGGCGGGGCCCGGCTGCGCGAAGGCGTCGGCGAGCGAGCCCTCGATTTGACCCGGGCCGTCGATGGTGCGGCCCCAGATGCCGAAGGCTTTCGCCAAGGTGTCGAAATCCGGGTTGGTGAACGACAAGTCCGAATGCCGGCCGTCGAAATGGTTCTGCTGCTTCCATTTGATCAGGCCGTATTCGCCGTCCACCCACACCATGACGACGATGTTGAGGTTGAGGCGCGCGGCGGTCTCTAGATCCTGCACGTTCATGAGAAAGCCCGCATCGCCGCATACCGCCAGCACATTGGCGTCGGGCATGGCGAGTTTGGCGCCGATCGCGCCGGGCAATGCGAAGCCCATCGAACAGAAACCGTTCGAGATCAAGCATGTGTTCGGTTCGTCGCACTGGTAGTAGCGCGCGACCCACATTTTGTGCGCGCCGACGTCGGACAGCACGATGTCGGCCGGACCCATGCCGCTGCGCACATCACTCAGGATGCGCTGCGGTTTCACGGGAAATCCCGGATCCGCCGCCTCCGCCGCCAGGTCGTCGGCGATCATGGCGCGCAGCTTGGCGCGCTCGCCAATATCGAGGAGCGGCAAAGCGGCGGCATGATCGCGTTCGAGCGTTTCGTTGATTTGCCAGAGGGCATCGGCGATGTCGGCCACCACCTCGACGGCCACGGGGTAAGCCTGATCGATCTCGGCGGGCGTGAAGTCGATGTGAATGACGGGTTTGGGCGTGCCGCGATTCCAATAGGACGGGCCGTATTCAACCAAGTCATAGCCGACCGTGATGACCAAATCGGCTTCGTCAATCGCAGCGTTTACATAGTCGCCGCCTTGCAGGCCGATGGTGAACAGGCAATGCGGGTCGCTTCGGGGCACCGCGCCTTTGCCCATGAAGGTGTTGACCACCCCAATCCCGGTCAGTTCGGCGAAACGTTGGAGCTGACGCGAGGCGCGTTTGCGCACCGCGCCGTTGCCGGCGAGAACAATCGGATTGCGGGCCGCGCGCAAAGCCTCGACCACCTGCGCCACCACCTTATGGTCGGCGGCGGCGCGGCGCGTCTTGTTGACCGGCAAGGGCACGCCCTGTGCGTCGCTTGCGGCGATGTCTTCCGGCAGTTCGATCAAGACCGCGCCCGGCTTTTCGGCCTCCGCGGTCTTGAACGCCTTGCGCACGATTTCGGGGATCGTCGACGTGTGCTGCACAGTTTGCGCCCATTTCGTGATCGGGCGGAACATCGCCACCACATCCATATGCTGGTGGCTTTCCTTGTGCATGCGGTCCGTGCCCGCTTGGCCCGTGATCACCACCACCGGCGACCGGTCCATATTCGCGTCCGCGACGCCGGTCACCAAATTGGTCGCGCCCGGCCCCAAGGTGCCCAGACAGACGCCCGCCTGGCCGGTCAACCGGCCGTAGGTATCGGCAATGAAGGCCGCCGATTGTTCGTGTCGGCACAGAACGAATTCGATCTCACTGTCTTCCAGCGAGATCATCAAATCGGCGTTCTCTTCGCCTGGCACGCCGAAGATATGGCGCACGCCTTCGGCTTCCAGGCAGCGCACGAACAAATCAGATGCTTTCACGGAGGCTCCTTTCCACCCAAAACTGTCGCGGCGATGCCGCAACTGGGACTTTCGGTCCGCATGATCAACCCCAGCAACGGCGATTGGATGATGGCGCGCCGGGATCGGTTACGCGATCGTTCGAGAAAAATCGTCGCCGACCGCCGTCTTGCGGCAGACCGCATTGTGCGCGGCGTGTGTGCTAGTCGTCGGAACCGCCGGGTGCGTCGCGGTCGCGTTTCTTGCCGTCGAGTTGTGCGGTCGCGCGCTCTTGCTCGACCTGGTTCAGTCGTTTTTCACCGCGATCGCGGCCATGCCGCGCTCGGTTTTCCGACGCCTTTTTCTTGAGCGCTTCGCGCGCGCGCTTCTTGCGATAAGCGTTGAGGTTAACGACGTCACCCATTTGGACGGCCCTGCAAAATCTCGTTTGGCGTTAATCGGATCTTTACACCGACACCGCCACTTGGCCAATTAACACTTTGTGTCAACCGTTTGGCATCCTGTAGATTAGCCGCATTTCTAAAGCGCGCAAGCGTGCGGGAGAGCGCGTTGACCGATAGGCCGAGAGCAACGGCAAGGACTCCAGGTTGAAACCCCTGATCTATGGCCTGATAGCGATCGTCATTCTGGCGGTTGCGGCGGTGTTGGTCGGGCCGAGTTTCGTCGACTGGAATCGCTACAAGCCTGAGATCGTCGAACGGTTAGAATCCGCGACCGGACGGCAGATCGCAGTCGACGGGCCGATCGCGTTCGCCATGTTGCCCGTGCCGACATTGTCGGCGAACCAGGTTCGCGTCGCTGATGCCGATCCCGCGGTTGAGCGCGATTTCATGGCGCTGGAATCCTTGGATGTGCGCGTCGGGCTGCTGCCGATCCTGACCGGCGAGATCCGAATCGAAAGTGTCGCCTTGGTCGCGCCCGTCGTTGCGCTTGAGCGCTACGCCGACGGCGGCGGGAACTGGCAGGCGAGGGGTGGCGCCGGCCGGTCGGGCGGGTTCCAAGAATTGATCGCCGGGGCGCTGGAAATCAGCCTCGACCGGGTTTCGGTCGAAAACGGCGCTGTTGTCTATCGCGACCAGGCAGAGGGCACCGAGGAACGCGTCGAGGCGATCGAGATGGTCCTGTCCGCGGACTCGTTGAACGGCCCGTATCGAGCGGCGGGTGCAGTGCGCGCGCGCGGCGTGCCGCTTGATGTCGATCTGAGCGTCGGCGAAATCGTTGAGGGCCAGCGCATCGCGTTCCGAACGCGCCTTGATGGAGATGGCGCTGCGGTCACTTTCCAGGGTGGCGTACGGTTCGCCGCCGATGGTGTGACGACGGACGGCAAGTTCAATGTGAGCGGCGACCAGGCGGCGCCGGTGTTTGACCTGATGAGCACCGCACTAGGGCGTTCGATCGGTGTGGGTTTGCCGCCGGATCAGAAACTGGCGGTTACAGGGCGCGTATTGGCATCGGCGGCGGCGCTCGACGTGAGCGAGCTGGAAATCCGGTACGGCGACACCGTTGCGACGGGCAAATTGGCCACCACCTTGGTCGCGCCTCGGCGATTCGATTTGAAGTTGGATGCCAACCGGATCGACCTCAACCAGGCGCTGGCGACGTTCGCCGAAGACGAGTCGACCGATGAAGAGGCGGGCGCGGACACCGGCGAGGCTGGCCCGAATGAGGCGACCGCACCGTTCGCGATTCCGCCCGATATGACCGGTGACATCGATTTGACCGTCGACGCAATTCTGTATGGCGACCAAATCGTGCGGCAGGCCATCGCCAATTTCGACATCGTCGGCGGCGCGTTGAATGTGCAGCGTTTGTCAGCGCAACTGCCGTCCGCGTCGGACATCAGCGCGTTCGGTACTATTGGGTTTGACGAAACGGGCCCACGCTTTGCCGGGCAGATTGAAGCCGCGTCGGACAATCTTCGCGCGCTTCTGAACTGGCTTGAATTTGATATCGCCCATGTGCCGGCCGATCGCTTTCGCAAATTCAGTTTGTCGGCGGCGATCAATGGCAATCGGTCGTCGGGCCAGATCACCAATATCGATGTGAGTCTGGACACCTCGCGTTTGATCGGCGGCGTCGCCTACGCGTTGCGCGCGCGTCCGGCCTTCGGCGTCAATCTTCGCGTCGATCGCTTTAATCTGGATGCCTACGCGCGCGGCGCGGACCGCGGCATCGTATTGCCGGGCGCGGTGCCGGACGACGACAGCGCCCCGAGCGACGATGCGGATCTGTGGCGGGCTCTCGCGGCGTTTTTGACCCAATTTGATGCGGACTTTGTGCTGCAAGCCGATGCCTTGACCTATGGCGGCACGCCGATCCGCCAGCTCAAGCTGGACGGCTTGCTGCAAGCCGGCGATCTCACCTTGCGTGACGCGCGGTTCGCAGACATGGCGGGCGCCACCGCGGAAGCCGCCGGCCGGATTTCCGGCCTGCAGGACGTGCCATCATTTGATGGGTCCGTGAAGTTCTCGACCGGAAATCTGTCGGCCTTGGAGCGCGTCGTGCCGCAATTACGTGCCTTGCCGCCGGCGCTGACCGGCGCGGTTGCCTTCGACACAAAGATCGAAGGCGGCGCGGACGCCATTGCACTGGACGGGACGGCGCGCATCCTCGAAGCCGATCTGTCGGTCAAGGGATCGCTCAACAGCCTCGATACCGCGCCAGCGATCGATTTGGATGCCACGCTATCGAATCCCGACTTGGCCCTATTGCTCGATCGGTTGGATTTGATTGATCGCGATCGGGCGACGGCGGCTTTGTCCGCACCGATTGCGCTGACCGCGGCGCTGGACGGCGACTTCGAAACGCTCGCGATTGAGGCCGAAGCGACCGTCGGCGACGTTCAAGTTGGTGTGACCGGTCAGATTGCGGACGTGGTGAGCGATGCGCCCGGGCTCGATCTGTCAGGCACGGCCTCGCACCCGAATTTGGCGCACTTGCTCAATCTGCTGCTCGGCTATGACGCTGCCGACGCGCCCGCGCAACTGACCGAGGCGGTCTCGGCGCAAGCCGCCGTCACCGGCGACATGGCAGGTTTCGATCTCGACGCACAGATCGCGCTCGGCGGCGGTACGCTCGCCACCCAAGGCCGGATCGAAGGGCTGCCGGGGAACGCGCGCTATGCCCTCGTATCCGCGATCGACCATCCCGACGCCCAGGCCGTGTTCGACGTTATCGGTCTCGCGAATGCCGAAGCGCCGATGAATGGACCTCTGAAAGTGGCCGGCGAATTCCGAGGCGATGAGACCAACCTCGCGATCCCTGATCTGGAAGCCGAAATCGGGGCCCTTTCCGTCACCGGCGATATCAATCTGGACCTCGCCGGCGTGCGCCCGTCGCTCACCGCGGATCTGACGACCGGCGCCCTCGATATCGGCCAGTTTTTCGCCGCCGGCACGGCGGAAGGGGACGCGGACGATGCGGCGTCCGCACCACGCTGGTCGCGGCAGACGTTGGATCTTTCGGTGCTGCGTGCTTTCGATGCGGCGGTCAAAATGTCGGCCGAGTCGTTGGCCATCGCCGGATATCCGTTCGAAGGCGCTGAACTGGCCCTCGGACTCGAAAACGGTACGCTGGAGATCAAGAGCTTGACCGGGCGACTGTTCGACGGTGACGCTTCGGTGTCCGGCCAGATGACTGCCGCCACCGTGCCGCGCGCGCGACTTTCGGTCGAGGTCGACGGCGCCGACGTTAATCAAGCTTTGGATCGCTTGGCCGGCAGCGACGCACTCAGCGGATTGATTTCTTTCGAAGGCCGCTTCAGCACCCAAGGCGGGACCGAGCGGCAAATGATTCTTGGCCTGCAAGGGCGCGGTGCGTTTGGTGATGCGAGCGGCGGACAGATGCGTGGCATGGCGCTGCGTGACCTCTCTGATCGCCTGGAAGCTTTCGACAGCGTCGAGGCGTTTCGCGACAATACGATTGCGAGCTTCGACAGCGGCCAGACGCGCTACACCGATCTGAGCGGCAATTTCGCGATTTCAGGCGGCGAGATTTCGACGACCGATACCCGCGTGGTCGTGGATGGCGGAACGATTGATCTGGTCGGTACACTTGATCTCGCGAGTTGGCAGGTCGATGCGAGCGCGTCGGTCGATCTGCGCGACCATCCCGACGCGCCGTCGATCGGCGTGCGTCTAAGCGGGCCGCCTGACGACGTGGTGCGCGACTTGGAGATCGCGGAGCTTGAACAGTATTTGGTCAAGCGCGGTTTGGGCGTCGTTGAACCGCAGGCCGAACCGGAATCCGCCGCCGCGCCCGATACCGTCAGCGACGCTCCGCCGGGCAGCGCCGATATCGAAGCCCTCGCGGCCGATCAACCGCGGATTCCCGACGCCCCCCTACCGGCGCCCGAGCCGTCTCCGGAGCCCGCCGAACCGACCACGGCCAATGGACCGGAGCCTGAGGCGTCGGACGACCCGGTCCCGGACGCCGCCGCCGACCCTCTGCCCGAGCCGGCCCCCGAGCTCCAGCCGGACGCCGCGCCTGAGCCGGAGCCAGAACCCGAGCCAGAGCCGGAACCTGAGCCAGAGCCAGAGCCAGAGCCGGATCCCGAGCCCGTGCCGGACACGACCCCTGAAACCGAACCGGAGCCGGCGGCCGATGAGCCGGACGCTTTTGACTCACTACTGGACGATTTGTTGGGCAACTAGGACATGTACTTGCAAACGTGATCCGGTGGTAGACCGAGCTTAAGAATGTCCGGCTTAGCGTTGATTTTGGAAGGATGCCGAACGCCTTCAAAACGGGGATGATTGACCCAAGGTGGACATTCGTTGCCTTCGGCAACCCCAGCGGGGCGCTCGCCGCGTTGTGTCGGCCGGACTCCAATATTCATGAATGTGAATTGATGGGGCCACTCAAATAGCATCTGTGCCGCTGTAGCGGCGCGTAATCATAGATTGGTATATTGTAGCCGGCTAAGAATGCGGAAAAGAAATGGCGCGGTCGAGAGGACAGGGTCCCGACCGCGCCGGACAACTACAGTTCGTCCACGGCCGTGTGCTTGATCTTCGGCCAAGTCTCTTCCGCTTTCGCAAGCGTTTCCGCCTTGTTCGCGAGGTACTTCCGGTAGATCGCGTCATTGACGAACAGATACAGCTTGCCGTCCACAATATCCGCAAACATCGGATCGCCATCGAACTTCTTGCCGAGCGCAACAGCGAAGGCACAGAACCCGCCATACTGCGGCAAGTACCGCTCGGGATCGGCCGAGAATCGATCGGCGGAGTCCTGTGACGCGAAGTAGTAGGCGTTGTCATCGTGCACAACGGTATAAGCCGCACTGCCTTCCGCGACCGCACCGAGACTGGTGAGCGCGACGGCATCCACACCGTGCAGACCAAGCGTTACGCCCGCCGCCGTAATGCCCTTCGAGACGTTGTATTCATCGACGGCGTTGGCACCGGAGGCCACGGCGATCGCCGAGACGAAGACGAGCGCGCTGAGGAAAGTTTTCGTACACATTTTGAGTTCCTTTCAGTTTGAGCGTTGACAGAGGTTGGGCGCATCAGGCGATTTGTGAGATCCGCCGGACGGCCTCGTCGGTCCACCAGACGGCATTGGCAATCATGCGGAAGTTGATGAGCGCGGCGAGATAACCGTCGCCCTCGGGCACCTTTGCACCGGCGGTCGCATCGCGAACCACGGCGACCTCGAAGCCGGTTTCCAACAGCTCGCGCATATGGCTCTCGACGCAAAGATTGGCCGACATGCCGGCGAGGATGACTTTGTCGATACCGACTTTTCGAAGCTGAAGGACGAGGTCGTTCTGCTCCGGGCCATAGACCTTATGGGGCGAGCAGACGATGGTTTCGCCGTCGTCGATATACTTCTTGTATTGCGGCATCCAATCCGCGCCCGAGCCGTCGAAGCCGGTCAAGTCCAACGGCCCTTTGCGGTCGAACATGCCGATCCCGTGCATCACGCGCTCGAGTGTTCCCTCGAACTGCCACTTGTGGTCTTGGGGATAGTAGTAGTGAGGCGAGATAACGACTGGCATGTTCGACGCCTTTGCGGCGATGAACAGCCGCTCAAGATTGTCGACGACGCCTTGCTCACTCACGCTTTCGCCGACCGCCCCCCAGGCGACACCGGTCTCGTCGAGGAAATCGACCTGCGGATCGACAACGACGAGGGCGGTGCGTCCCGGCACGATCTCCATGTCGACCTTGGGCAGGCCGGGCTCGGCCGGATCGGCATAGGTTGCCCGGGCTTCGTCGGTGGCGGCACGTACCTCCCCGCCCCCGATTGCAGCCGTACCGGCCGCGGCGACGCCGGCCACGGCCGCGCCCGCGACGCCCGTCAGCACGCGGCGGCGAGACGGGTCGACGAAGTCGTGTGTGCTATTGAAGTCGTGATCGCGTTTGGTCGTCATGGTGCTTTCCTTTCTTTGAGCAGTTTCGGCACGAGGCACGTGTGCCGTGGTTTCGGCGAAGCGATCCGCTTGGGTGTAAGACAAACCTTCTCTGTTCGCGGCCTTGTCACGCCGCGGGGGTCAATGGATCGCATACGCTTTTCTTGAGGAACGGCGCCGCGCAGGCAGGCGACAGCGCCAAGTCGTCCGGCGCCCGACTACGGGGGCGCGAACGACCGGGTTTTGAGTATCGATGCCGTCATAGCTTCAACTCCAACAAACCGGTGTCATTTTCGGGACGCGAACCGCTTTCCCAGCGGAACAAGCGTTCCGTTTCGTCGATCGGGCGATCGCCTCGTCGAACGGAGGAACTGGGGGCGAGATCATCGGAAACGTCTCCTCGCTGTTGCCGCGGTCGGGGTTAACCGATCTGTTAACGATCAAGGTGTACCGATCAGTTCATTATGTCAACACAAATTTTCTAGAAA
Source organism: Alphaproteobacteria bacterium (assembly GCA_028289725.1). Taxonomy (GTDB): domain Bacteria; phylum Pseudomonadota; class Alphaproteobacteria; order UBA7887; family UBA7887; genus JAKZSU01. Next base: position 10,130 of record JANQOH010000113.1, on the reverse strand, counting down.
TTTGCAAGCTGCTCGGAAATTCCTCTGATGTGCGCCGAGAAACATCGTTTTTCAGCAGTTCTTGAAGATCCACCAGGAATTCTATATGAACAGATCGGTTAATTATTTAGGTGGCTGCACGCCGGAAAGCGTACCGGGAGGCCGTCACCGCGGCGGTGTCCATGATGGCAGTCTCGGTCTGTTCTCGGGGTTCGAACGTAAGAGCTTAATCCGCGGACACCGGCTAATTGAGGGAGCAAGTCATTGCGACAAACAAAGCGAGACGAGCTTGTCCGAAAGGCGCTCGAAACCTTTTATCGAAATGGATTCCACGCCACCGGGATGGACTTGGTCGCCGCCGAAACCGGTGTGTCCAAGACGTCGATGTACAAGCATTTTCGCACGAAGGAGGATCTCATCGTCGCGGTGCTCCGTCTAAGAGACGAGAACTTTAGAAACTGGCTTTATCGTCGAATGGAAGAGTTGGCCGATACCCCGCGCGAACAACTGATCGCCATGTTTGACGCGCTCGAGGAATGGTTTGCTGAACCGGGCTACAAAGGGTGCATGTTCATCAAGGCGTCATCGGAATATCAGGAGTCCGACCATCCGATTCATAGACAGTCGGCCGACCACAAGAGCATGTTGGAGGCGCACATCACGCAACTGGCCGACAGGGCGGCGTTGGCGGATCCGGGGACGCTAGCCCGACAACTGCTTCTCTTGAAAGAGGGCGCCATCGTAACGGCGCATTTGGGCCACACGGACAATCCCGCGCAAGACGCAAAGGCGGCGGCGCTCCAAGTTCTCGATGCTCATACGCGATAAATGCGATTCCGCCTGATCGGTCACTCAACGCAAATTCCGGCGTCCAACAGGGAGTTTCAGAATGTCTGCTTATGGCTGGTTCCGGACGCTTCGGGGCGCTACGTGGCGTGTCCAGGAACCGGTGCAAGTCGGACATGCTCCGAGATGGTTCAATAACTCGCGTTCATGAGCCGATGCCTAGTTATCTGCTGTGTCCGGCCGATGCGCATCCGCGCGCAATCGCTCCAGCACCCACAAACGGATGGCGCTCGAAAGATTGCCGTCGCGTGCGTCATCGATTTCCGCCAACACTTCGGTTACCGGCCGGCCGTCGCGCGCGCATAGGTCGCGGAGCGCGGCCCAAAACTCCGGCTCAAGCGAAACGCTCGTGCGATGGCCGCGGATCGAAATCGAGATTTTTTTTACCCGGCTCACCGACCGGCGGATTTCCGCTTGTTCTGTGTTTTCGCGGCCTTGGCGCGTCGCGCCGCCGCGAGCGCGCCCGCCGCCCACTCAACCATGAGATCTGGGTCGTCGAACAAATCCGGTGGCAGTTGATAATACGGCATGATGATTCCGCGGTTGATCGGCGACTTGTAGCGGGTGAGGCCGAGCGCCTCATAGTCGCCGGCGGTCTTGTCGTCGGCGCGAAAATAGGCCTCTTGATCGCGAATGAGCGTGAACATCACGTCGTCGACATAAAGCCCCCATCCGCCAAACCGCGAACGCGGTTCGACGGCGCCCAACGGCGCCAGCACATCGCAGAGATAATCGACGATCTGTGGCCGCGCCTTGGCCATCGGAGCTTGATCACCGCTTGTTGATCTGAGCAAAAAAGTCGTTGCCTTTGTCGTCGATCACGATGAATGCGGGGAAATCCTCCACCTCGATCTTCCAGATCGCCTCCATGCCGAGCTCGGGATATTCGATGCACTCGACATGTTTGATGCAATCTTGCGCAAGCCGCGCGCCGGGGCCGCCGATCGACCCGAGATAGAAACCGCCGTGTTTCTCGCAGGCCTTGGTGACTTCGGCCGAGCGGTTGCCTTTGGCGAGCATCACCATCGACCCGCCATGCGCCTGGAATTGATCAACATAGGAATCCATGCGCCCGGCGGTGGTCGGGCCGAACGAGCCGGTGGCATAGCCATCGGGCGTTTTGGCCGGGCCGGCGTAATAGATGCAGTGATCCTTGAAATATTGCGGCAGGTCTTCGCCGGCTTCGAGACGCGCGCGCAATTTGGCGTGCGCCGCGTCGCGCGCAACGATCATTGGCCCGGACACGCTGACGCGCGTGCGGATCGGATGTTCGGTCAAGCGTTGGCGAATTTTGTCCATCGGCTGGTTGAGGTCGATCGCCACGACGGCGTCGGACAGTTGGTCGGGCGCGGTCTCGGGCATGAAAAGCGCCGGATTGGTTTCCAGCGCTTCGAGGAACACGCCTTCGGCCGTGATTTTCGCCAAGGCTTGGCGGTCAGCCGCGCATGAGACGCCGATGCCGATCGGCAAGCTGGCGCCGTGGCGCGGCAGCCGGATGACGCGCACATCGTGGCAGAAATATTTGCCGCCGAATTGCGCGCCGATGCCGAAATTGCGCGTCAGTTCCAGAATGTCTTGCTCGAGTTCGGGATCACGGATTGCGTGGCCGGCGGTGCTGCCTTGGGTCGGTAAGGTGTCGAGATAGCGCGTGCTCGCCAGTTTCACGGCCTTCAAGTTCATTTCCGCCGAGGTGCCGCCGATGGCCACCGCCAAATGGTATGGCGGGCAGGCGGCGGTGCCGAGGGTGCGCAAGGTTTCGTCGAAAAAGGCGAGCAGCCGCTCCTTGGTGAGTACGGCGGGCGTCTGTTGGAAAAAGAAGGTTTTGTTCGCCGAACCGCCGCCCTTGGCGATGAACAAAAACTTGTAGCTGTCGCCCGGGACCGCATGGAGTTCGAATTGGCCGGGGAGGTTGGTCTTGGTGTTCACCTCCTCGAACATCCCGATCGGCGCGAGCTGGCTGTAGCGCAGATTGGTCTCGGTGAATGTGCGGTAAATGCCGTGGGCCAATGCCTCTTCATCATCGCCGCCGGTCCACACCCGCTGGCCTTTCTTTCCAAGTACGATCGCCGTGCCAGTGTCCTGACACATTGGCAGCACGCGGCCAGCCGAGATGTTCGCGTTCTTCAACAGCTCGTACGCGACGAAGCGGTCATTCTCCGAGGCCTCCGGGTCGTCGATGATGCTGCGCAGCTGTTTGAGATGACCGGGGCGTAACAGATGCGAAATGTCCTTGAATGCCTCGAACGCCAAAAGGCTGAGCGCTTCCGGATCCACCTTCAACATGTCCGCGCCGTCGAACTTGGCCGTCTCGACATAATCGCCGGTGACTTTGCGGTACGGCGTGTCGTCCTCGCCGATCGGGAACATTTCCTGGAACGCGAACGCGGTCATAGAGAGTCCTTTGTTGTGTGATCGTTCGTGCCGCGACGCGGCGGCGCTATTTTTTCCGGAACGTATCGAGCGTGACGATATTGCCGTCGTCACCTTCGCCACCGCTCGGGCCGGCCGCGGCGTCGCGCACCCCTTGCTCTTCGGCCGCGTCCGGCACGCCGGCCGGATTTTGGAACTGCAGCGCGAATTTGGCGTCCGGGTCGGCGAACGACGTGACGGCCGCGAACGGCACCACCAGGGTGCGCGGTACGGCGCTGAAACTCAGGGTGACCTGAAAGAACTCTGCTTCGACCACCAAACCCGAAAATTGGTGCTGCAGCACGATCGCCATTTCGCCCGGATATTGCGCCCGCAAAGAGGAATCGATGTCGACGCCCGGATGATCGGTGCGGAAGGTAATGTAGAAATGATGCCCGTCGGGCAGGCCATGGCGCGCAACGACTTTCAACGCGGCGTGCACCACGGTGCGTAAGGCGTTATCGACCAGCAGTTCGTAATCGAGACCGTCTTGTGCGTCGTCTGCCATTGTTTGTGGCCGCTCCGCTTCGTGCACCCCATAGCGCTGAGAATGCGCGCCGGAACCGTATACCAACGCGCCGCAAGAATCAGCCCGATCGTTGGAGGTTTGTTGGCGCGTAAACGGATAAGTGAGGCGCTTCTGTTGCCAGGTGCGCCTCGAACCCCGCCTTAGCCTGCGAGGGCTAAGGGCTTAAAGTGAGGTTGCTGACCGCATTAAGCGGCGAGCGAAGCCTCCGCGTAGTTGTCGTTGGCAACTATGCTATGGCCCGATAACGGTGGTACCATGCCGAGCGAAAACACTGTCTTTACCACGCATGTCGAACCTGTTTCGCCCCCATGACGCGGCCCCGATATCAGCCGGGACCGGAAACGGAATGGTGGAGGCGCCGGGTACTGCCCCCGGGTCCATGACGCTTATTTCACAGCGCGTTTATCGCCATAGTCGGCTCGCGCCGACCCCTTCTATATAGGGGGAACTACCCCCGATCGGAAGCCCCACCCTCTCACCGGCTCCCGAATCATGGCAGGAGCTGACGGTTACGGTGTCGCGCAATCAGATTAGAAGCATGCGTTTCACGGGCAATGAGGAGGGGGCATCCGAGCGCATCAATTGTCGTTTCGGATACGTCGAATGGTTTTGTCGACGTCCGGGCTCGTATTGATTGCGATCAGCGTGATGTCCGGGTGCGCATTCTGGAAGACCCGAAAAATCTCATCGGCGAATGGCTGACCGATGGTCGGCACGTCTTGAAAATCCAAGAGCACCTCCGAAAAGCGATCAAATCGTGCCAGCATGCGCTTGGCCTGCGACCGTGAGACGAGCTGCTCGTTCGGGTATCGAGCTAAGACGAGCGGAACGTGCGTCTTGCTGAAGCGAAAATGATCATCCTGATATCGCTCGAAGATATCTTGAACCGTCCATTTTGCATCCGTCGAAATAAACATGGTCACCAAGGTACCTGGCCGGTATTCGTCTTTGTCCTCGGTTTCGATGAGCCATTCATCCCCTTCGGTTCGAGTCCGGCGGTAGAACAGATCGCCCGACAAAATCGAGAACGCATCGAACATGCGAGACGTAAAAAAAATGCCTTCGCCGGTATGTCGATCTGCGTCGGACGTTAGTTTTCCTTTCGCGAGCTCCAACAACGCGCTGCGTACGTCGGGTAGTCGGAAATCTCTCTGAAGTTTCGTGAATATGCCAACCCCATCATCGAGAATCGAAATTGAAATTCCGCGATAGTCCTGCTGATACCCGACCATACAGTCGGGGCTGGCGGAGTGATCGATGACATTGTTCAGCATCTCGGTGAAACCGAATTGGCAAATATCGATGATATTCTGGTCGACGTCTTGAACGTGCGGAAGGATTCTGCCGCGCCAGACCGCATCCTCCGATTGGTCGCGGCTTACATTAAAGTGGATGGTTTCGTCGAAGAATTTCTTGAGCTGGTACTGCCGGGCTCTCGTCTTCCCGGTCGCGGTCAATAGACCGTCTTCCAGCAGCCGTTTCATGTAGCGATTGATGGCGCTGCGTGAGAGCCCGAACGCCTCCGCAGCCAATGAAGCGACCGTTCGGGGATGCTCTGTCACATTCCGAAGGATGAAATTCCGAACCTCCGGATCTTCTCGGCTGCGTCGTGCCATTGTTGCGCTTATGGGAATTATTGTGAACTTTTATATGACGCATTGTCACACTTATGTTGCCATTTTGTCAACTTTAAAGGCCGAATTGGCAACTTTAATCATGCCATCACCTACGTTTCCGGCCGAAATCAGCGATTGTGAGGGACCAAGTAAACCCGACAAATGCGTGGGCGCGCATTTTGTCTTCCTCGCAAACTTGGCCGATATGCCCACTCCCAATTCCCAACTGTAGCGATGCCAACGTTTCAGTTGAAAATTGGACTCGCATCTGCTGCCGTCTGGCTCGCCGGTGGATAAATAAACCTCTCCGCTAGTAAATTACTCCGGCCAATCGCTTTTGTTGGCAAAATGCGACTTATCCCCATGTTCCTCGTTTTTTCGTGGCTGTTAATCCCCCTTACACACATGAAGCCGTACTAGTCATCCAGGTATGCTCTCTGCGGCAAAAGCATTTCAGGACCGACTAGATGGCTCTCAACGAAGCGACTGAGTTTCCAACATTGGTTGAAACGGAGCATCATACAGATGCTAAGGCCGAAAACTTGTTGTCGGCGGCCAATTTGGAAGCGATTCAAGATTTGCGAGCGAATAAATTTCAAACTCGACGTCCAACCGTACAAGCGTTGGAAGAAGTACTCTACAAACCATTTAGCGTGCTCGATCACGGCTTTGTCCGCGTCGTCGACTATATGGGCGATGACGGCGCGGTCGTGCAGGCGGCGCGGGTCTCCTACGGCAAGGGCACGCGCAAATTGCGCGAAGATCATGGTTTGATCCGCTACCTCCTGCGGCACCGGCACACCACGCCGTTTGAGATGTGCGAGATCAAGTTCCACATCAAATTGCCGATCTTTGTCGCTCGCCAATGGATCCGTCACCGCACCGCTAATGTGAACGAATATTCCGCGCGCTACTCAATCCTCGATCACGAGTTCTATATGCCGGCGCCGGAGCATTTGGCGGCGCAGTCGACGAGCAACCGGCAGGGCCGGGGCGACGTGTTGGAGGGCGACGAAGCGGCGCGCGTTATGGCGTTGCTGCGCGACGATTCTGAACGCGCGTATGCCCACTACACAGAGATGCTCAATGAAAATGCCGAAGGCGAAACGCTCGATGAGAGCCGTACGGGCCTCGCACGCGAATTGGCGCGGATGAATCTGTCGCTCAACTATTACACCCAATGGTACTGGAAAACGGATTTGCATAATCTTTTGCATTTCCTATCGTTGCGCGCCGATCCTCACGCGCAGTACGAAATTCGCGCCTATGCCGACGTGATGATCGACCAAGTGCTAAAACCGTGGGTGCCAGCAACCTACCAGGCGTTCATGGATTATGTGCACGGGGCGGCGTCGCTGTCCGCCGGCGGCTTGGCGGTGGTCAAGCGTTTGCTTGCGGGCGAGGCGGTTGAACAGGCGGGGAGCGGCCTGAGCCCGCGCGAATGGCGTGAGTTGATGGCGCTGCTCGAGCGCGACGGCTGAGGCGGGGCCATCTCGGCAGGATTTGCCGTGGATCATCATTGGGCGCCGATTTCGTTACGTTTGAGAAACAAAAAATCGTTTGTTTTTAACGGCTTATTAGCTGAAAGCTGATGGTCTAGGTCTTGCAAAAACGTGCCTGAGAAAAAGAGCACGAATACTGAGGGGATGCTATGACCGAAACCCTAAGACCGGACTCAGAACCGCGCGCGGATTCTGGGATCGACACCGATGTCGCCACCGCTTCGCCGCAACAACGCGAAGCCATCGTCGAAGAGGTCTGCCAAGCGATCCTGATCGAATCCGGCAGTGCCCGCGCGGGCGAACCGGGATAGGTACGCGTCTCTGCGTCTTGGCCGATAGGCCTTGCGGCTGGACCCGCCGAGCAACCGGCGTTTGCGGGCTACCAGCGTACCCAGTTTTTCAGGTGCGCGTGCTCAAAGATCATTTCTTTCTGGATGCGCAGGTCTTGCCCGAACCCGGCTTCGCTGGCGCGTTGGAACATGGCATAGGCAATGGCGATGTCGGTGTAAGCGAGGCCCACGGCGTTGAAGTAGATGCGTTCGTCGGCGTGCTCGCGGCCCGGCCGCTCGCCGGTGACGATGGCGACGAGATTGGCGTGGATGTCGGTGTCGCTTAGCTCGCCGGCCTGGTACATGCGACTGACCGTCTGGGTTCGGTGCTTTACTGTGTCCCAGTCGTCGCACACGATCTTGTCGCAAAGTTTCGCCACGGCGTACTCGTCTTCCCAGCCGCCGACATGACTGTAGAAGGCACCGGGCGCGACCCAGTCTGCCTGGAGCAGCGGCGCCTGGGCGCTGGTCGCGGTCACGATAACCTCGGCCTCTGAGACCGCGCGCTCCAAATCGGTTCCTGTCGCGGTGATTTCGACATCGGCGAGGATTGGCGACATTTCCCGTACGAACTGATTTTCCTCGGGCACGGTTTTCGCGGCGACGCGGCATTGTTTCAGGGACGGCAGCGCGGTCTTCATCGCTAGCAGATGCATCTTGGCCTGCTCGCCGGCGCCGATTAGACCGATCGTGCGGGCCTCCGGCCGGGCCAGGTATTTGGCGGCGATGGCACCCATCGCGCCAACGCGTATGTTGGAACACAAGGTCCCTTCCATGAAGGCAATCGGCAATCCGTGCTCTATCTCCGAGAGGATGATCACCGCCGACAGGTTCTGGATCCCGTGCTTGATTGGGTTGGGGGGAAATACTGATACCCATTTCACGCCGCAGATCTTGTCCTGCCGGAACGTCGCCGGCAGGCAGTTGATGCGCTCCTGAGTGGCGTCGTCGAAGATCTGCACGATCTTGTCGGGGAACATCACTTCGCCGTCGTCATAGGCCTTCATCGCGTTCTCCGCCGCGTCCATGGCCATGCGAACGTCGAGGCAGCCGGCGGCGAGCAGGTCCTCCTGTGAGAAATACTGGCAGTGAATCTGATGATTAGGCATTGCAGCGATCCCGTACTTTTCGGGCAGCGTAGACAGAATATCCGGCCGCGACTTGCTCTGGGTTAAACCCGCCGCGAATGTGGCGGTTGTAGGGTGGCGCCGATGGCCGCAATCTTGTGTTCGGCCGCCGCGCGCGGTGCTCACCCCGGTGCCAATGGACAGGAGCGATTTGTGGCACTTTCACACAATCCAGACGTCCAATCGGATTGCCCTCGGAACGGCGTCGGTAAGCGAGCTCTACCTTGACGGCCTTTCGACGACTTGGCGGGTCCGACGGACTGTCGGTGACCATTACGATCGAGGGCCAGAGTGTACGGGTCCCGGCGGGCGAGAGCGTGGCGGCGGCAGTTCTTGTGCACGCGCTTGGTTACACCCGCACCACGCCGATCTCGGGCGCGCCGCGCGCCCCCCTTTGCATGATGGGTGTGTGCTTCGAGTGCCTGATGGAGATCGACGGTGTGGCAAACCGCCAGGCGTGCCTGGTGCCGGTCGCAGAGGGCATGCGGATCCGTCCCCAGGACGGAGTCGGTAGGACCGATGAGTAGCACCGCACAGGTAGCGGTGATCGGCGCCGGGCCGGCCGGTCTGAGTGCAGCCACGCTGGCTGCCGAACTTGGATTGAAGGTCGTGCTGATCGACGAGCAGGCGTCGCCGGGTGGGCAAATCTACCGGTCGCTCGCGAGTGCCCCCGCGGAGCGCGTGAGTTTGCTCGGTGCCGACTATCAGCGCGGACGTCCGCTGCTCGACGCTTTGAATGCCAGTGGCGCCGAGTACTGGCCGGACACGAGTGTGTGGTCGCTCGACAAGGATTGCGAGCTGGGGGTCGTGCGCGACGGGCGTGCCGCCAAGCTGCGGTTTGATCGGGTGATCATCGCCAGTGGCGCGATGGAGCGGCCGGTCCCGTTCCCCGGCTGGACGCTGCCGGGCGTGATGAACGCCGGCGCGGCGCAGATCCTGCTCAAGAGCGCCGGCGCGGTGCCTGCCGACGGCACGGTCATCGCCGGGGTCGGTCCGCTGCTTCTGCTTGTCGCCTGGCAGTACCTGCGCGCCGGCGTGAACGTGAAAGCCGTGCTCGAGATCTCTCCCAGAAGCAACATGCTGCGCGCGGCACCACACCTTTTACGCGCCACCACTGCCGGGCACTATTTGCGCCGTGGCTTGAAATACACCGTCGATCTGGCACGGGCCGGGGTTCCGATTTACTACGGTGTGTCAGAGCTGCGGGCGCGCGGTGATCGGCACATCGAGTCGGTTGAGTTCAAGGTTCCTGGAATGTGGGGCCGACGCGATCGCGTGCTGGCCACCGACAGCCTGTTGGTGCATTTCGGGGTCAGCCCGAGAACCAGTCTCGTGAGCGCTGCCGGCGGCCAGCTGGAGTGGGACGCCGGCCCGCAATGCTGGCGCCCGCAAGTTGACCAGTGGGGCAACACCAGCGTGGCTGGCATCGCGGTGGCGGGCGACGCCGCGGGAATCGGCGGTGCCGTCAGCGCCGAGCACAGCGGCAGGCTGGCGGCGCTGGCGGCGGCGTGCAGTCTTGAACGCATAAACGTCGCCGAACGTGACCGGCTAGGGCGCGCGGACATCGCCTGGCGGCGAAAGGACTTGCGCATCCGCCCATTCCTGAACGCTCTGTATCGTCTACCGCACGAGTTTTTGGCGCTGGACGATGCAACGACCGTCTGTCGCTGCGAGGAGATCTCGGCGGGCCAGATCCGCCAGGCCGTGCGCGACGGTCACACCGATCCCGACCAGGTCAAATTTTTTCTACGCTGCGGCATGGGCCCGTGCCAGGGCCGCCAATGCGCGCAATC
>JANQOH010000089.1 GCA_028289725.1 Alphaproteobacteria bacterium | reverse complement strand
CGGACCTCTTCCATCTTGCCCTGGTCCAAGGCGTCGTCGATCAGGCGCGCCTTGCGGTTGATGGGATTGAGGTGCTTCATGATTTAGCCCTCCGCGGTTCGACATAGGTTTGGAAAAAGCTTGGATTGCGTTCCATGATGCGCGTGTAGGCCTCGATGCCGAAATCCACCCAGTCGCGCATCAAATCGCAGTAGTGATAGGTCGGGTGGATCGGGTCGTTATAGTGGGCGTAGCTTTCGTGATAGCAGCCGCCGGAACAGAGATTTCGGATGCGGCAGGTCTCGCAGCCCGTATCTTTTCGGTCGAGACGCGACTCGATGAACTTGCCGAGCGCCGGCTTATCAATACCGCCCTTATCGACATGGCCGAAGGTCGGTAAATCGGAGCCGGTAAAGCGGTGGCAGAGATTGACCCCGCCCTCGGTATCGACCGCCAGCAGCCCGACGCCCGCGCCGCAGGGCAGCGATTTGGTCATGCCCTCGGACAGATCGGTCATAAGCTGATGGAGATTGCCGAAGCCGATATTGCGGCCTTCGATCGCCGCGTCGACATAACGGCGCCCGAGCGCTTTCATGCCGTCAAACATTTCGATCAATTCGTCGCCGTTGAGCGCGAACAGCGTGTTCTCTGCGGACGTGACCGGCGCGAAACCGACTTCGTGAAAGCCGAGTTCGTTCACTAAGTGATGCCAGATGCCCTCGATGTCGGTGACCCCGGCGGTCAAGGTCACGCGCGCGCCGACGGGCCGCGCGTTGAACCGGGATAACGCCATGCGGGCCTTCTCAGCGACGATCTCGTAGCTGCCGCCGCCGCCGACCGTGCGCCGGTTGCGATCGTGGATCGCTTGCGGCCCGTCCATGCTAATGGTCAGGCCAAAGCGATGCTCGTTGAAGTAATCGACAATCTCTTCGGTGAGCAGCGTCGCGTTGGTGGTGAGCGAGAAATCAACTTTCTTGCCAACCTCCGCAGCCCGCGCCTCGGCATAGTCCACCACTTGCCGAATTAACGGCATGTTGGACAAGGGTTCGCCGCCAAAGAACACGATGTTGAAGCGATCGCGCACCTCGCCTTCGGCGAGCAGCATTTCGACGCTTTTGACCGCGGTCTCAAACGACATTTTGGTGCCGTTTGCCGGCGCGGCGAGATCCTCTTTATAGCAATAGGTGCAACTGAGGTTGCAGCCGCTGTTGGTGTTCAGAACGATCGTCGACAGCGGAAAATTCTCGACCTTAATCGACGCATGATCCGGGTGCAGTGGCCGGCCATCGGTGAGCACTTCGAGATCGAGAAATTCCTGGATCGTCTCGACGATCGTGCCCGGCGGGTGCCGGCCATCGAACTTGCGGCGCACATCGTCGGCGCTTATGCCGGACGGACCCGCTTCACCGCCACCGTCGAACATATCGAGCAGTTCACCCGAGACCTGGTCGAGCTCAAACAGGCTCGAGGTCGGGATGTGGAACAGCATTTGCCGTCCCTCGACCGCGACCCGGTGCACATTGTGCTCGACTAGTCTGAGTTCGCTCATTCAAACACCTCCACTCACCCGTCGGGCGCGCGGCGCCAGGAGACCCCGGCGCCGCGATTGCCTTAACGGATCGGTGGGTCGTTCCAGCGTTGCACGGTAACGATCAATTGGCCTTCGCCGGTGATCGCGCCACCGCCGTCATCGACCGTGCCGACAACTTTCAGATTGCCGGCATTGTTGGTCTCGAATGGCCGTTCCGGGTTCATCCCCGCGTCGGCGGGATTGTAGATGCCGGAGCCAGCGTCCATGACACCGGCGAAGCCGACATCGTTCAGTTCGGCCGCGACCTCGTCGAACGGCTCGACCGTCCAGGTGGCGGGCATGATGCCAATCCGCACATCGCCGTCCATGTAGCCGACCGCATCGAACAGCGCGAGCTGATCCGGCCGGGTGCCGCCGCCACCGCCGACGCGGGCGATGGTGTAAGCGGGTTCGACCTTGATCTCAGCGATTTGGTCGTACACCACGAGTGCGTCGGCCGCCGAACTGGTGCCGCCAACCGATATGCCGCGCGCGCCGAGCGTCGCGTCACCGGCCGCGCGCGCCGTCACCACGATCGTGCTGCCATTGGCCCGCACCACGTCGGTCACTTCCACGCCCAATCCGAGATCGACATCGCCGGACAGGCCGGTGCCATGGATCGCGATCGCGGCTTCGTCACCCGCCTTGATGTAGGAGGGCTCGACCGCAAGAATTTCGGAATAACCGTCGCGCACGCGAACCGCGACATAATCGAGGCCGACTTCATCCTGGCCGTTCACCATAAACCGGCCGGTGCTCCGATTGGCGTCTTCCGAGATCGTGCCAACCGACAGATATTGCGAGCTGCCTGAGTTCAAGCGGGCCCGCCATTCATAGCCGGTATACAGGATCGCGTTGCCCTGCAGGCTTTCGACCGTCCCGTCGGCCATGATTTGGCTCGACGTCACGGCATAGAAGTCGTTGCCCGTGGCACTGTTGGTGAGCACGCCGTGCTGGAAGCCAACGCCCGGGCCGCGCGCAACCCAACGCCAACTGCCGGACACGTCGGTCTCACGGCCCTTCCACTCATTCCAAGCCGCTGACTCGAACGGGAAGTTCTCCGCCAACCAGTCGGTGGTTTCCGTTGTGGCGATCTCGAACCATTTCCGGTCGCGGCCATAGAATTGATACTCGGTGGTCGGCCATTGTCCGAGATGGAAGTGGATGTGCGTCAGCCACTCATCCTTGGTGCGCCGCTGAAGTGCGCCGCGCGCGCCAGAATGACACCGCGCGCACATGAAAAAATACTCCGGCGGAAAATCCTCAACATGCGACGGTTGGCGCTCAAGAATGTACCGGTAAGGCTCGGCCTCCGACGGCGCCAATCCTTGCGTGTCCGAAAGATACTTGACGAGGAAACGCTTTTCCTCCGGCGGCACTTCGACACCGTGCATGATGCCCATGCGCACGATGGTCATCAGCCAGCCTTCGGGCGTCTTGCGCTGCCCAGTGATCCGGCTCAGTCCACCATCTTCATAGGCATGACAGGAGCCGCACCGCGCATTCAGTATCGAGTCGGCTTCTTCCTCAGCTCCCACCGGGTTCGAGAAAACACCGGCGCCGAGCGCCATGAACAGCCCAAAAACCCATCCCAATTTCACGCTGAAACGCAACATGGATACCTTCCCCCTCCCATAATTGCCGGGTCAGGTCGGGTGCGCATCATGCGGCCGCGCGATAGCGACCGTCCGCAACACCGTTCACTACTTGGGGATGTTCAGCGCTATTCGAAGGCAAGTCAAGGCAAGCGCGCCGGTAGAGGTGAATTCGGATGCCGTGATTCAAGGGCTGAGCGACTACTGTTCGCGCGCGACCAACAAGCCGCGATGACCAAGCCACGCGAGCGCGGTCTCGACCTGTTTCGGTTCACATGACAAATGTTCGGCCGCTTCGGCGCTCAAATCCGCGCCCGGACGCCATTGCTGGTCGAGATAATGCATGAGCCGGACAAGAGGCACGCCATCGATTTGCCAGACGCCGCGCGGATGGTCGGCGGTCACCACCACCTCGCGCTCCACGACATAGCCATTCTCGACCACAGGTCGGCGTGCAATCTCGGGTGCCGCGGCATCGGGTTTCGGATGCGCCGGAAGATCATCTGGCCATCGCGCGCGTTCGCTCCAGAAGGGTCCGTCCGACCAGCGTTGCTCCAGTCGATAGAAGTCGCGCCCGACACGCGCCTGCGTCAGAAAGGCCTGCACCACACGGTCCTCATAAAACCGTCGCGCGAGGTCGCCGCTCTCGGGCCGATCGATCAAGGTATTGACGACCGCGATCGCATTGAGCGCGGTGGATATGGCTTGAAATTGGCCGTGACCGGAAAGCGGATCCAAAGCGTGCGCGGCGTCACCGACGCGGATCGACCGAACACCAACCACATCATCACACAGATAGACATTCGCGTTGCGGGCGGTTGTCGGGCCCTCCGGCATTGCGCCACGCAACCATTCCGCCGCGGGCGCGATCTCGCCGACGCGATCCATATAAAACGCATCCAGCTTTTCGCGCGGCGGCAATTCCCGCCCGGCAACCACGACCTGGAGATCGGCTTCCGGCCCGCCGGGGTGCGCGAACCATCCCCACCCTTGCGCAAAGCTTGCCACGGCCGATATCGGCGCATGACCTTCGAGCAGCTGCCAACGGCGCACCAAAGCGGTCGACGCGGGGCCGTGTTGCCGGTTGCCGCGCGCCGGCGCCTGACGACCACGCGCTTCGATGAGAAATCCGGCGCCAACATCCGTTTCATCGGCATCCGGTGTCACGACATGCCACCCGTCCGGCGAACGCGAGACCGCGTCGACGCGTCCGAACCTGACATCCACGCCGGCTTCGCGGGCGTCGTCAATCAAACCGGCGTCGAGACTCTTTCTATCGACCAGGGTTTCGCCGTTAGCCTGCCGTGCCTCCCCATTCCAGTGGGAAAAGCGATCGACCCATGGACCGGCGGCGGCCAGTGCGTGCTCGCATCCGGCAAAGCGAAGCCCGTCCTCGGTCCGCGGCGACATGCCCTCAAGCACAGACGTCGTGCGCTGCGTCGTGACAAGCGCCACGCGGCGGCCCGCGCGCGCAAGTTGACGTCCCGCGACCGCACCAGCGATGCCGCCGCCGAGAACCACAACGTCATAATCCCCACTCGCTCCCATGTGGGTTTGCGTCCGTGCATGGAATTGGCCGCGCCGAAGTTATGACCGGCGTCCCGGTCACCAACTTTCGGCGTTAATCAGCGTCGCACGCGCCTACCGGGGCAGCAAGCGCCATGGCGCGGCGGGGCTCAACTTACGCGTGAACCGTTATGCGGTGATGTATTCGCGGAGCTGGCTCGCTTCGCGCTCGACCTCGGCGATTCGATCCTTGACCACATCGCCGATCGAAACGATACCGACCAGTGCGTCGTCTTCCAACACCGGGATATGACGGATGCGCCGCTCGGTCATCAGGCCCATCACATCGTCGATCTTGGTTTCGGGGCTGCAAGTGATGACCTTGGCGGTCATGAGATCGCGGACTTCGCGGGTTAGACAATCGGCGCCATGCTTGGCGACACATTCGATGATGTCGCGCTCCGAAATAACCCCGGCCAGCACGCCATCAGACCCGACGACCACGGCAGCGCCGATCCGGCGCGTCATTAGAGCGCTCGCCAAGTCCTGAATGGTCACCACGGGGTCGACGGTGAACACGTCGCGCCCCTTCTGTCGCAAGATATCG
>JANQOH010000296.1 GCA_028289725.1 Alphaproteobacteria bacterium | reverse complement strand
AGCTACATGCTCGAAGCGTGTCCCGGCGCTTACATCCGCATCGGCAACGGCGCCGGCGAAGGCTCATGCCAGGTGCACAACCCGGCCTACGACTTCAACGACGACATTCTTTCGCTTGGCGCGAGCTACTGGGCCCGCTTGGTTGCGCGCAAACTTCCGGCGTGAACGCGCCGCACCGCCGCCAATATCAATTCGGCAGCTGGTACGGCGTATCCACGCCGTCAGCTAAGTCGAGCTCGGGTCGGTTCGGCTTCTCAAGCCAGCGGGGAAGATATGTGTCCATTTTCTCGCGAATGCTGGGCATGTTTTTTTCGGCCCATTCCGACGCGACGGCCAGGTTTTCGACCCATGGCGTTTTTCTGTACCACTCGGCGAACTCCTCGGACCGCAAATCCCCCATATGAACCGGCGTCAAGGAAAAGCGTGTTGCCGCAAAACCAATCCTCGGTCGCACGATGGCGTAATAGACCATGCCAGGGGCCAGGGTCGCATCCATGAAGTCGGCGCTTTCGCCGATGACCATGAACCGTCTTTCGCCGGGTTCGATATAGTGGGCGGCTTTTGCCGTGTACGGAATAATGCCAATAAATTCCGGCGCGCCGTCGACAATATCGAACACGGAAGATTTTTGGATTCCACCGAGAATAGACGGTCGCATGAAAACCACGAGCGCCTTGTCGGATTGGGGCGCGTAGTTCGTGTTCGCCAACGGCACGTCGCGCACAAAGTCGCGTCCGGCGCTACAGCCAACGGCAAGCAACGTGGATAATAGGACGAGTGCTTTGAAGGCGCGGGAAACAGACAGCGATTTGTATTTCATGTACGGCAACCTTAACGCGTTGGAATTTGTGAGGCGCACGATATTCGCGAAATCGAGCAGGCACAATGATCCAAGTGGTTTTGCGCGATGCTGGAGCCATCCGCCAGCACAATGCGGATCGCCCGGATGCATTTGAGGAA
This sequence comes from Alphaproteobacteria bacterium, assembly GCA_028289725.1. Classification (GTDB taxonomy): domain Bacteria; phylum Pseudomonadota; class Alphaproteobacteria; order UBA7887; family UBA7887; genus JAKZSU01. The sequence continues at coordinate 4,780 of JANQOH010000296.1, read as the reverse complement.
TCCTTGCGGCCTCACGCACGGCGGTGATAGTCAGCGCGGTCAACATTCTTTGCGTGCGAGGCATTCATGGGAAGCGGCGAACGGGGCATGCCGGGTTTGCGCGGCACCGACCATATCGGTTTCACCGTGCCGGACCTGGACCAGGCGGTCGATTTTTTCGTCAACGTCATCGGGTGCGAGCCGTTTTATGAGCTCGGGCCGTTTGAATCGGACGGTGATTGGATGGCGGAGCATCTCAATGTCCACCCGCGCACCGTGATGAAGCGGCTCAAATTTCTGCGCTGCGGCCACGGGACAAACTTCGAGCTTTTCGAATACGAAGCGCCCGATCAAAACCGCAGCCAACCGAAGAACAGCGATATCGGCGGCCATCACCTCGCCTTTTATGTCGACGATTTCGAAAGCGCGGTCACGTACTTAAAGAAACACGGTGTCCAATTCCAAGGCGAACCGACCGTGCGCACGGAAGGCGCGAGCGCGGGCCAGACCTGGGTCTACTTCCTCACGCCATGGGGCATGCAGTGCGAATTGGTCAGCTTCCCGAATGGCAAGGGCTACGAAAGGGAGACCGACGCGCGCCTGTGGCACGCCGCCGACCCAAGCCGATAAAAATCACCCTGGCATCACCGCGAACGCATCAGCCAGCTCAATTAAATTGGCCGTTGCGATACCGTATTCCGGAGGCTGCGCCACGCGTTTGGCGCAGTGCGCGCCGAACGTTTCGCTCTCGCAATCATAATTCCGATGGAATTCGGTTGTAGTCGGCATCACATTTACAAGAGGGGCGACTTTGTAACTGGGCAATGCAAGGTCTGCGACAGCAGCGCGACATGACATTCGAGTCAAAGACCATGAGCCGACCGGCCGTCGGCGCCCGCCCTGCGAAGGGTGATGCGCGCGACCGCTTTGTCGCCTTTGCCTTTGCCGGCGCCGACGTTCTCATCGAGACCGACGCCGCGGGCGAGATCGTCTTCGCGGCTGGCGCGCTGGGCCTGTTCGGTTGCACCCCCGACGACGTGATCGGCCAGCCAATGCTGGATCTGTGCGAAGATGCTGACCGCTCCGTGGTGCAGAATCTTTTGGAGCGGCCGGAACGCGTTTCACGACACAATGCGCGCATGATCTCGCTGTGCGATGGTCGCGGCGGCACGGCACGCTTCGAGCTTATGTGCGGCGTCTTTCCCGAGTTCGGCGAACATTTCTTCTTCTCGCTGTGCCACGCGGAATCGCCTGCAAAAGATAGCGCGCGGGACATTGCAGACGTTACAAACGTCGCGCAAGGTGATGAGTTTGCCGCGATCGCCGCCGAGCGACTCAGTGACTTGCGCGCGGCAGGCGAACAAAATGAGGAACTGACGCTTCTGCAGCTTTCGGGATTAGAGACGCTGCGGCAAAGGGCGAGCCGCAGCAAGGCGTCCCAGTTCCTGCGCGAAACCATCGAACATTTGCGGCGCGTCGCGGTTTCGGAGGAATCCGTCGGCGTTTTGGGCACCGAGGAATTCGGCGTCATCCATCACCGCGATACACCGATGGACGCGATCGCTGCGGAGATCGGCGGCTTGAGCAAAGCCTTGGATCCTGAAAACCGCGGCGTTTCCGTCCAACACGCGACCATGGACCTAGCCGCGGAAGGACTCAGCGATAACGACGCGCTTCAAGCCCTCGCCTTCACGCTGAAAGAATTCGCGAAATCCGGCATTACCGGCAGCTTGTCGTCGTTGGAAACCGCTTATAGCGCGATGCTTGACGATACCTTGGGGCGCATCGATGCCGTGCGTTCCCTCATCGCGCAACGGTCCTATGACATCGCGTATCAACCGATCGTTAAATTGAGCGATGGGACGGTCCATCACCACGAAGCCCTGATCCGTCCGCGTACCGGCGGGCGCGATCAATCGCCCTACGAACTCGTCACCTTTGCCGAAAGCGTCGATCTGATTTCCGAGATCGACCTCGCCATGTGCGAGAGCCTTTTGCAGGCGAAACAAACCCATGGCCGGCCCGATCAGCAGATCGCACTCAACCTGTCCGCGCGCTCGCTGCAATGCGCGACCTTCAACGACGCTTTGCTTGGCGTGCTGGAACGGCACCCGGGTCAACCGTCATCCATGATTTTTGAGATTACCGAGACTTACGAAATCGCCGACCTGAACGAAACGAATGCCAAGCTTCAGCAACTGCGTACGAAAGGCTATCGCATTTGCCTGGACGATTTCGGCGTCGGCGCCGCCAACCTAAAAGTCCTCGACGCCCTGGATATCGATTTTTTGAAGATCGACGGTTTGTTTGTTCAAGCCCTGAGCAAACGGCCCGAAGCGCTGCCGCTGCTCAAGGCGACCGCCAAATTGTGCCGTGACCTGAAGATCATATCGATTGCGGAATTTGTTGAGGACGCCGAGACGGCGAGAATACTCGTCGAACACGGCGTCGACCTCGCCCAAGGCTTCTATTTCGGCAAACCCGAGATCAAGTTCCCCGACACCAACGCATAACGTCGCGGTTGCGGAACCGGTCGGGATCAAAACTTATTGGAAGTCCTGACCGGCCCGCCCGTGCGAACATCTCTTTAGAACCACTCGAAACTGATTGCGCCCGCGCTATTTCACATTAGGTGTGGATAAGCGGTGGTTGCACTCGCTTTCCGGGGGGAATGGCGTGACGACGTTCGGCGATCGGTCACTGGAAGGGGCGTTGGACCTGCCAGAGTTGCAGGCCGCCGCGCTCGAATATATGGACGAGGCGGTCTACGTCCGCGGCGCCGACCGCCAGTTGCTCTACGTCAATCCGGCGGCCGAACGGCTTACCGGACGCAAACTTGACGTCGCATTATCCATGCCATGCTATCGGGTTTTTGGCGATGCGGGCGGTCAATGCAACCGAAACTGCCCGATCGATCGCGCCATCGCCGCGGGCGAGCCATTGCGGCATTTGGAAGGGTCCGTGGTCGACACGGACGGCAATGCGCAAGCGGTGGAGGTGACCGTAGCACCCGTCCCCGATCCGAACAGCCCGGCAAAAGCCATTGTGATTCTGCGGGATATCTCGAAGCTGCGGGCGCTCGAGAAGAGTCATATGAAAGCGCTTATGGCCGCGGAGCAAGCCAATCGCGCCGCGGAGGAAAGCGAAGCGCGCTTTCGCGATTTCGCCGGCCTTTCCAGCGACTGGCTTTGGGAAACCGATACGGAACACCGGTTCAGCCACGTTTCCGGCAACACCGTCGACGACGCCTGGCGCTTTCTGGGCCGCCGCCGGCAAGACATGGTCGACACGGAATCAGATCCGGATTTGTGGCAGCCCTTTTTCAAGGCCTTGGACGCGCACGAACCGATTGAAGATTTCGTCTATCCGATGAAAGGCCGATCCCGCCGGCGTGCCTGGATCAGCATTAGTGCTAAGCCGCTGTTCGATCATGACGGTGCGTTTCAAGGCTATCGCGGCATCGGCCACGAAGTCACCGGCGAGGTCGAAGAAAATGAGCGGCTGCGGTCGCACGCGATGCTCGACCATTTGACGAAACTTCTCAACCGACGCGCCTTCGACGAAATGCTGGTTGGCTGGACCGGACCCGACGTCGAGAAATTTCGGGGCTTTGGCCTGGTCTTTATCGATCTTGACGGCTTCAAGGCGATCAACGACGCACGCGGTCACGATGCCGGAGACCAAGTGCTCAGCATCGTCGCCGAACGGCTGCGCGCGTGCTTGCGCCGAGAAGACCAAGTCGCGCGCCTCGGCGGCGACGAGTTCGCGGCTTTGCTTTCAAACACCTCGTCGGAAGAGCAAGCCGGTGTGGTGGCGCAAAAGATTGTCGATCGTGTTGGCGAACCCATGGTCTTGGACGACGGCAAACCGGCCGCCGTCGGCGCAAGCGTCGGCCTCGCCATGTTCCCGACCCACGGCACCCAAGCGTCGTCTCTGGTGCAGGCCGCCGATCACGCCATGTATCACGCCAAGCGCGCGGGCAAAGGCCAATACCGCATCGCCGCCATCGACCCGGTTCTCGTCGGCGAACCTGTCTAAAGGGCAGCGGCAGAGCTTGCTTTAGGCCCGCAAGCGCCCGCGTTGCATCAATCAAATTCGCACAGGTCCGGTTCCGCCGGCAATGACGCGCGCCGAGGCCGAAAGCATACATGCTAAGGTGACGGTCGATTCCCATGACATGCGGAACGATCGCCATGAACGAGACAAGCCCATCTTCCCGATCACCTGCGGCAAGCGGCGGCTGCCTGTGCGGGGCCGTGACTTACGAAGTCAACGGCCCTTTGCGCGACGTGATCGAGTGTCATTGCTCCACGTGTCGACGTTTTAGCGGCGGACTGTGGCATGGCAGCGCCGCGCGTGTCGGCGATGTCACGATCCACGATGAGCAAGGCGCGCTGACGTGGTACCGCAGTTCGGATGAGGCGGAACGCGGATTTTGCGCCCGGTGCGGCGCCAGCCTATTTTTCCGACGCATCGGCGGCGACCGGTTGTCGATCGCCGGCGGCAGCTTGAACAATCAGGATGACGTCAAGATCGGTGTGCGCATCTTCACCGGCAATGCCGCCGCCTACGGCGACTGGCGCAGCGACGCGCCCGAATTTGAAGCCTGGCCGCCGCAACACTATTTCGACATTCCGGAATAGGCCGGAGCCTCGCTATCGCACGTCGAGCACGAGTTTGCCGCGCAAGTGCCGGCCTTCGCTGACCCGGTGCGCGGCCGCCGCTTCGGACAATGCAAAGTGCGTCATCGGTGGCACGGAGACCGCACCGGCCTCCACAAGCGCGACAATGCGCTCGAGAT
>JANQOH010000062.1 GCA_028289725.1 Alphaproteobacteria bacterium | reverse complement strand
CGGCTTCGGCATTTCGTGAAGCAGTCGGGACGTCTCCATGTTTCGGCGCAATTTGGCGGCTTTGGCTTCCAATCCCTCTTCGGCGAACTCCGTGCCTTCCGCCATCGCCTTGACGTCGCCGCCGGCGCAAAACGCGCCGCCTGCCCCGGTCAAAATCACGACGCCGATGTCGGTATCCGCCGCCAGCCGGCTCAAAGACTCCAGCATGGCTTCCAGCATTTCGCCGGACATAGCGTTCCGCCGGTCTGGGCGGTTCATGGTCAATGTGGCCACGCGGCCATCGATGGTCTCGATCAGGTCGTTGGTCATGGGGTGACGTGTCCTCCGCAAAAGTCAGGTGTCGCGCCAAGGCCAACGGCCTGAGCGTCGCAAATTGCATGGGTCTCGAAGCGCCCATGTGGCATTTAATGGGGTAACAGGGTGCACAGATACCGAGCAAGCGGCAAACCGGCGCACCGCCCATGCGGGCGCGTGCGGTCGTGTTTGGCCGCGCGCCAATCGGGAGGAGAGTGACGACCATGAAATTCTACGACTTTTCGCCTGCGCCAAATCCCAAGCGCGTCCGCATGTTCATGGCCGAAAAAGGCATTGAGGTGCCGTCGGTCCAGGTCAATACGCGGGAGCAAGAGCAGTTCAGTGACGATTACAAAGCCGTCAACCCGCATGGCGTGGTGCCGACGCTGGAACTCGACGACGGAACCTGCATCGGCGAGTCGGTCGCGATTTGCCGCTATTTTGAGGAAACCCACCCTGAGCCGCCGTTGATGGGCCGCGACGCCAAGGACAAGGCGGTTGTCGAAATGTGGAACCGCCGATCCGAGATCGAAGGGTTTTTGTCCGCCGCCGAGGCATTCCGAAACGCAATGCCCGTGTTCGCCGACCGCGCCCTCCCGGGCGTAACCGGCGATGTGCCGCAGATCCCCGCACTGGTCGAACGCGGCAAGAAAAGTATGGACCGGTTTTTCCGCAAGCTTGATGCGCAACTCGCAGACAATCAGTTCGTCGCGGGCGACGCGTTTAGCATCGCCGACATCACGGCCTACGTCGCCATCGATTTTGGCGGGCGGGTCGACATTGCGATCCCAGAAGACTGCAAGAATGTGGCGCGGTGGTTCGCACAGATTTCCGAACGACCGAGCGCCAGCGCCTAATCGATTCGATATCAGAACAAAACAAACTGCCGCACCAGCACCTCCCCGTTCCGCCACCGCGCGCCAATATTAAGTCCCGTTAGACGGGCTCTTTTTTTATGTGGATGGGACTGGTGCCATGAGCACGGTAGACGGCGTCCTTCAACCGCCGCAAAACGAGACGGGCAGCGCGCTTTGGCTAACCGAACCGGAATGGCGTGAAAACGCGATCCGCTCGACCGCGCGCGGCGAAATGTGGACGCGCTGGCTATTCGCCGTGGCTTTTCTTGGATTTAGCATTCCAATCGGCTTCGCGTTGCCGGATGAAATTCAAGGCGGCAATCACGCGGCCTGGGTGGCTCTGGTCTTTCCGTTCGCGGGACTCCTGTTGTTGTGGTCGGCCATGGCTCGAACCCGCGACTGGCTCCGGATTGGTCGGCTTTCGCTCAGTCTTGACCCCTTCCCCGGTTCGATCGGCGGCGATGTCGGGGGGGCCGTAGACATCCCGCTCCGATACGATCTCAGCCGCCGGTTCCGCGTGTCACTCGCATGCAGCCGGATCTATGAAACCGGATCCGGTGACAGCCGAAGTACATCTGAAAAGGTGATTTGGGACCGTAACGGCATTGCCGAAACGGAGCCCACGCTTAACGGAACGCGCGTCTCGTTTCGGTTCACGCCGCCAGGCGATTTGCCAGAAAGCGAACCGAAATCCGACGACTACCGGCAGTGGGCGCTGCGCATTCGAACGGATGAAAAGAAGCCGCGTTTCGATCGGCTGTTCGTGATTCCGGTTTTCAAGACCGGCGGCGCACAAAGCACCGAACGTCTCAAAGACTCCCACGAAACTTTGGTCGACGTTCCCGTC
>JANQOH010000061.1 GCA_028289725.1 Alphaproteobacteria bacterium | reverse complement strand
GCGCAACGCTGCGCCGGATCGGATCCGCGCCCGGCTGGCGGTCGTGCCACAAGAACCGGTGATCTTCGCGGCAGACGCCTGGGACAACATTCGCTACGGCCGACCGGACGCGAACGACGCCGACATCCGGGCCGCTGCGGTGGCCGCCGCCGCCGACGGGTTCCTCGATGAGCAACCGGACGGCTTTTCGACTTTCTTGGGCGAAAAGGGCGTACGCTTGTCCGGTGGGCAGCGCCAACGCATCGCCATCGCGCGCGCGATTTTGCGCGATCCGGCGGTCCTGTTGCTGGACGAAGCCACCAGCGCCCTTGATTCGGAAAGCGAGCTATTGGTGCAACAAGCCCTGGAACGGCTGATGGCAACCCGAACGACACTCATTATCGCGCATCGGCTGGCAACCGTGCAGAACGCCGACCGGATTATCGTCATGGATCGCGGCCGCGTCGTCGCAAGCGGCACCCACGACGGCTTGATGGCGGAAGGCGGGTTGTACGCGCGTCTCGCGGACCTGCAATTCGGCATCACCTCGCCCGACGCCGCCGGACTCGCGGCACAGTAATCTGAATATGGCACCTTACGGCGATACTCTGCACCGCGCGGTCGACGCATTCGACAAACGCAAAATCGCTGTCGATGATCGGCACACGCTGTATCTGGAACAATTCGGACGCGCGGACGGTGTGCCGGCGGTTTTCTTGCACGGCGGACCGGGAAGCGGCTGTCAGCGCGCGCACGCGCGTCTTTTTGATCCCGATGTGTATCGCGCTGTTTTGTTCGATCAGCGCGGCGCGGGTCTCAGCACGCCGCGACTGTGCCTTGAAGACAATACCACCTGGCATCTGGTCGCCGATCTGGAGCGCATTCGGTCCGAGCTGGGCATCGAAAAATGGCTGGTCGTCGGCGGCTCATGGGGGTCGACACTCGGGCTCGCCTACGCCGAAACACATCCGGACCGCGTCCTTGGGTTGGTCCTGCGCGCGGTGTTTTTGGGAACCGCGGCTGAGGCGCAATGGGCTTTCGGCGGCGCGGCGCAAACGTTTCGCCCGGATCTCTGGCGCACGTTCGTCAACCTTTTGCCGGACGAAGAGCGTGATGACCCAATTGCCGCCTACGGCGCCCGATTGTCGCACCCTGACCGCCGCATCAATGTCCCGGCGGCCAGAGCCTGGGGCGCTTTCGAACAAGCACTGTCAGAGCTAAAACCAGCAAACACAAAACTGCCGGACACGCTTTACGACGCGAAAGCCGAAAAAGCCGAGCAAACACCGCGCACGCCCTACGTGGAATGGCATTACATCAGCCAGCACTGCTTTTTCGAGCCGGATCAACTCGTCCGCAATGGGGAGCGCCTAAAAGACATCCCGGGGATCATCGTGCAAGGCCGCTATGATCTCTTGTGCCCGCCCGCAGCCGCCCAACGCATCGCGGAGGCCTGGGGCAATGCCGAGATTCGATTTGTCGCCGACGCCGGTCACTCAGCATCCGAACCGAGTTTGCGCGCCGCGCTGGTCGAGGCCATTGAGCAAATGGGGCGACGCCTCGCCGCCGATTGATTGTCTAGAAGCCTAGATCCTCACGGCCCCCCGACAAAAAGCCCCGGGGCGCATAACCGAAGTCCCGAGCGGCATCACCGCGATCGAAATCCAAGTCGCGATTCATTCGGCGCACGACTTCGGCGTTGAGAAGGGGATTGCCGGTCGCCCGGCCCCAAGCACTCGCGATCGTGCCGAGCAAAGGAACTTGGATGATGCGGCGCGGGCGGTCGAGCGCATCAAAGATGCGGCCAATCATGTCGCGGTACCGCAAGGTTTCGCCGCCGCCCAATTCGTAGCACCGGCCGACTGCGCTCGAGGCTGACAACACATCGATCGCGGCTTTCGCCAGATCGTCGGCGTGAACGGGCTGCCGCAATCCCGCGGCTGGTCCCGATACGGGGTAGAATCCAAATCGATCAATAAAGCGGGCCGCGGCGCTGACATTCTTGTCCATGCCGACGCCGTAGGTCAGGGCCGGCCGCAAAATCGTCCAAGCTATCCCGAGTTCCTCGCAGCGCTCCGCCAAGCTCCGCTCGGCTTGATCGATCGACGCAATTTGCTGGCGTTCGAAACGATTGGCCGAGTCCGCCTTGCCGAAGACCGACGATGATCCGAACGCGACGAGGCGCGTGACGCCAATATCGTGCACGGCCGACAGATGTTGTGGCAGCAACCACAAGCCCGTGGCATGAATCATCACGCTCGCCTGAAACGATGCGACATCGATCGTGGGATGCGTCAGATCACCATCGATCCAGGTCAGACCCGGCGCCGACGCCGGGTATTGCGTGCGATGGCGCAGCGCAATGATCGGGCGATTGTCGGCTCGCAAACGCGGGACTAACGCGCGACCGATCTGGCCGCTCGCGCCCGTGACGAAAATGGCGGGGAAATCAGTCCGGGCCATCGCTCGGAAAGGCGCCCGTCCGCAATACCTCGTCGTAGAATACGGAGAGGTCCGCGCCGAACCGGCCGGAGCGTACGCATCGCCCATCCTTGATAGCAATGAACGTCCCGTCCACGGCTTCGGGAACCGGCAGCAAATTATATGTCACGACAATAATCCGCCGGCCGTCCTGTGCCGCCCGCGCCAATCGCGCCCACGCCCGGTTCGCAAACACGCGATCGGCGGCATCGAGTACGCCATCGAACAGAAGTGCACGATCCCGGCTCTCCAACGCCGCGGCAAAAGCAATTTGCGCCAGCGTTCGATCGGGGCACAACGCGATTTGTTCGTCGAACAATCGATTCGCCCCGCTTGTCGCACGGCTGCGCTCGGGCACGTCTTGAATGTCAGGCTCGTCTCTGGCGATCGCAATAAGGCGAATGAGGTCCCGAGCGGTTAGACCTCTCAATCGACCGTACCAACGCCGAAATCGGGTCACATCGCCAAGCTCAAAGGATGTTGCGACACGACGATCGGGGTCCGTCTCCATAACCACCAGCAACGGCTGGCCAACGACCAACGGCAGCTTGACCGTCCGACTTTCGGCACGCGGCAAATCCAATCGCCGGCGCAAGACGATGAGCAAGAAAAGCCCCAGCACGCCGGCCAGAGGGAGGACGTCGGCACTCACCGGTGTGCCGTACCAGAGTGCGTTGTAATAGCCCGCCAATACATGGGAGACCGGATTGAGGGTCGTGAAGATCAAGCTTGCCGCATCCGGAATGTCGCCAAATCGGTAGAGCGTCGGTGATAGCAGCCACATCAAACCGGCCACCACCATCACCACGCGTTCCGAAGTGAAGGATCGGTGGGCCTTCAAACGATGGACCGCGAGCACGGCGATGAGATTCCAAACACCGTGCACGGCGATTACCAGGATTAGCCAGGGGATCGCGCGAGCACTCCACCCACTCGGCTGCAAGAAGCTTGTAAGTGCCAATGTCACGGCGACCGACATCAGCATGACGGCGGTTGGCGCCGCGACAACGATGAGCAAAGCGAGAATCGTCGGATGACGGGAGGCTTCGCGCATGCGCGCGCGCAACTCCGTAAAGTTCGCACTGTCGAGAATGCACGTAACGGTCCAGCGAAATGAAATCAGTCCGATCAGCAGAAAAAAGTAGCGATCGAATCCGGTTCGCTCGAATACCCCGGCGATGACGAAATAGATCACGCCGGCATAGACAAACGGATCCAAGACGGCGCCAATCAGGAAGAGTCGACCCGCGGGTTTTTCGGTCCGGTAACGGGCGCAAAGTGCGGCAATGGCAAGCCGCATCATGACGCCCAACTTGAGCGGCGCGCCCTGCGTTTGGCCCGCAACCATTGACTGATTGGCAGACGTCATGGTCCTGAGCGCCGTGGAGTGCTAGACTTTTCGAATCGAATTGGTCGCTGCCGCTTTCGACGTTTCGGCCTTTGCGGCGCCCCACAACCAGTGCGCTTGCGACTTGGTTTTGAGTAGAACATCCGCTCCGACTCCCGAACCGATTCAAACCATGGCCACGCCGGGTTCGATCTCGGTCATTATCGTCAATTTCAATTCGGGCGACTATTTGCGTTCGGCGGTCGAAAGCGTGTTCGCGCAAAATGTGGCCGAAACGAACGTTGAAGTCATCGTTGTCGACAACCGATCGACCGACAACAGTTTGGATCTCGCACGCGCGAAATTTGGCGAATCGGCAAGATTTCACGTTCTCCCGCAAGGAGAGAATCTGGGATTCGCCCGCGCCTGCAATGTCGGGCTGCAGCGCGCTCGGGGCGCGTATCTCCTGTTCCTAAATCCGGATTGCCGGATGCTGCCGGGCTCGCTTCGGGCCCTGCGCGCCGCTTTGAT
>JANQOH010000048.1 GCA_028289725.1 Alphaproteobacteria bacterium | reverse complement strand
AGTCCGACCGGCATGCTACGGCATGGCTGCGGCTTTGCCAGCCCGAACCGTTCTATTCGCTGTATCCGGGCTGGTTTTCCGGCATGCCGGCCTGGAACGCGGGCAGCGCGCGGCAGGCCTCGTCGATGGCGACGATCAGCGGAAAGGGCGAAAAGTCGGTCTTGTAACGCCGGCCGTTCATCACCTGCGGCACCAGGTACAGGTCCGCCATGGTCGGGCTTTCGCCATAGCAGAATGTGCTCGCGACCGGCCGGCGGCGCAGCAATTCCTCCAACGCCGCTAACCCCGTGGTCATCCAATGCCGGTACCAGACAAAGGTGTCCTCATCGCTCGCGCCGAACTGCTCCTTCAGCCGGTTGCGCACCCGGGTCACATGCAGCGGATGCATGTCGCAGGCGATATGCTGGGCGAAGGCCCGCACGCGACCCCGCTCGATCGGGTCGGCGGGCAGCAGCGGCGGGTCGGGATAGGTCTCTTCGATGTATTCGAGGGTCGCGGTGGATTGCGCGAACAATTCACCATCCACGTCGAGCGTCGGCATCAACCCCTGCGGGTTGATCTCGCGGTACCTGTCCCAGCCGATCTCCGGCACCGAGATGAATTCGAACGGCACACCCTTGAGATGCAACGCCGTCCGCACCCGCTGCCCCGCCGAGTTGAAGGGCGCGCTGTAGAGTTTGAGCATGACTTCCACTCCTTACCAAACGCGCCCGGCTAGACCCTTATTTGGCGAGCCGTCGCTGTAAGCAACTTGCTCACTATACTTCATCAACCAATCCCAAAACCAAGGCTCAACCAATTTGCCGCCCGCGAAAATGACGCGACATCTCTAGCGCTTCGCCAACGACGTGTTCTCCCGCAACAAATGAACTAAATTCTACTTGCGCTGCAGGAACGATACTTGAATCTACTGTGAAAGAGCCGGCTTCTCCTCTGTCTACATGGGGTTAGCGTATGAGAAAAGAACAGGACATTTTCGATGACTTAACCTCGCTCTGCACAAAGCCGGGATACGCGCATGCCGTGGCGTTTCTGTGTTTTCGCGACAACTTTGTCGGGTACAAGGACATTCTGAATTCGGATGACTACGCAAAACTTTATTCCACAGATCGCTTAATCCGCACCGAAATGTCCACATTGATTGGTTTGATGGCGCGAGCACCAATTGATCTAACCCTTCCGACGTCAGAGCAAATACAAGAGTTCATCGAACAATCAGACAAACTTCTAAATGAGTTGCACCAAGCAATGTTGCAGCCAATTGTCGAGGATTTTCCGGCGAAATTACTTGACCCAGAGGTGAACCCGTTTGAATCAGCGAACTCTATGAGAGAACCAATTTTCTACAGTGCTGAGTCGGCATACAGTTTCCAGTATAGAGATTTGGCTCTCCAAAAGTATTCCCGCGATAATGATTGGCTCGAACGAGAAAAAGGGTTTTCAATCGCGGATGGCAATAGATTGGTGGTCGCCATCCTCGATTTCCTACAAGAGAAACTTCCGGCTGGTATTGGGCGCCTCCGGCATGTGCCGCGTTCCGAGTGGACACTCATAGACTGCTTCACATTCACTTGTTCCGATATCGTAACCAACTCGGGCTTAACCAAACCAGTCGTTGAAAATTTTTTGAACGCATTTTCTTACCCTAACGACGGAAACCCGACCTTTACCTCACTGCACGAATTCAACTCGACAAATGCGTATCCAATAATAAAGACAGGTGGGGAAAAATATATTCTTTTCCAATATGTTAGCTTAACCGAAGCCTTATATGACACGCCATTCTATTGGATGGCAGCCGACAAAGAGTACGAACCTGTAGCAATGGCCAATCGTGGGAAATTTGCTGAGGAATTTGCAACCGATCGGCTAAGGCATGTATTCGGATCTAAGAACGTTTTTCATAACATTGATGTTTGGGGCTCGAAGCGCAAGAAGATCTCTGAAATTGATACTCTCGTTATCTTCGCGAACCGCGCAATCGTAATTCAGGCGAAATCAAAAAAGCTTACACTCGCCGCCCGAAAAGGGAACGACTTGCAGTTACGGAGTGATTTCAAAAACGCGGTTCAAGACGCCTGCGATCAAGCATTTATATGTAGTGAACAAATTTCACTGGCTTCATCGCGTTTTACAGATGCAGACGGCGAAGAAATCCGGATACCACAATCAATAGATGAAGTATTCCCGATCTGTCTTGTCGCAGATCATTTCCCGGCACTTAGCTTTCAAGCGCACCAGTTTCTAAAATTCAAAACGACTGAAAAAATTAAGGCGCCACTCATATGTGATGTGTTCCTTCTCGATGTAGTAACAGAAATGCTTGAAAGCCCATTACGTTGCTTGAGCTACTTCGAGCTTCGAGCATTAGCCGGCAATCAGGTCATGTTCTCGCACGAAAATACCGCGCTCAGCTTTCATCTAAAGCAAAATCTATGGCTCGGAGAACATGATTTTATGCATTTGCACGACGACATATCTACCGATTTAGACATCGCCATGGCCGTGCGCCGAGATGGAATAGAAGGTGCCAGAACTCCTTCAGGAATTCTCACCATACTTAAAGGCCAATCGATCGGTCGTATCATCGATGATATCGAGAACTTATCCGATCCCGCTGCAATCGGGATAGGATTGGAATTGCTCAAGATCAACGGCAAATCTCTACAAAACCTAAGCGAAGCAATCGACAAAATTGGATCGGAAGCCACTAAGGACGGGAAACCCCATGATGTAACAATAGCGCTTGGAGAAGCGCAAAGCGGAGTCACTGTCCATTGTAACTACCTTCCCGATCATATTGCTGCAGCGAAACTTAAACGACACTGCGAACTTCGAAAATATAGCCAGAAAGCACACACTTGGATTGGACTCGCAATTATTCCTGGAACCGCGACCCTCAGGTTTGGCACGGTGTTAAAGTTCGCCTGGCACACTGATCCAAAGATGGAAGATGCTCTAAAGGGATTGCCAAAAGCTATCCCAGTTCGGTCTTTGCAAAGATATTCTAAGTCGCGGTTATCCAAACGAAAAAAGATTGGGCGCAATGAGCGGTGCGATTGCGGAAGCGGCCTCAAATACAAAAACTGCTGTTTGAGAAAAAAATAAACATGCGTCGCCATGTTCCTCACAAAAAGATGTTGAACTCTACCCTGTAAACGCCTGGATGCCCGTCTGTGAGCGGCCGAGGATCAGCGTGTGGATGTCGTAGGTGCCTTCCAGGGTGTTGATCGTCTCCATGTTCATCATGTGTCGGATCACGTGGAACTCGTCGACGATGCCGTTGCCGCCGTGCATGTCGCGCGCCATCCGGGCGATCTCCAGCGCCTTGCCCGTGTTGTTGCGCTTGACCAGTGAGATCGCCTCGGAACTGACGGTGCCTTCCTCGCGCATGCGGCTGATCCGGTACGCGCCTTGGAGGCCGAGCGTGATCTCGGTCTGCATGTCGGCAAGCTTCTTTTGCACCAACTGCGTCGCCGCCAGCGGCCGTCCGAACTGGGTCCGGTCGAGGGTGTATTGCCGGGACGCGTGCCAGCAGAACTCCGCCGCGCCGATGGCGCCCCAGCAAATGCCGAAGCGCGCGTTGTTGAGGCATGAGAGCGGCGCGCCGAGGCCGCGGGCGTCCGGCAGGCGGTTCTCCTCCGGCACGAAGACCTCGTCCATCATGATGAAGCCCGTCGGGGACGCGCGGACCGAGAACTTGCCCTCGATCTTCGGGTTATCGAGCCCCTTGGCCCCCTTCTCGATCAGGAAGCCGCCGACCTTGCCGTCGTCGTCCTTGGCCCACACCAGGAACAGGTCGGCGATCGGCGAATGGGTGATCCACTGTTTGGTGCCGCTGAGCTTGTAGCCACCGTCGACGGATTTCGCCCGCGACTTCATGCTGCCGGCGTCGGAGCCGTGATCCGGCTCGGTCAGGCCGAAACAGCCGATCGTCGTGCCGTCGCGCAGGCCCGGCAGGTATTTTTCCTTCTGGTCGTCGCTGCCATACTGATAGATCGGCGCCATGACGAGGCCGGACTGCACCCCGACGCCCGACCGGAAGGCGGTGTCGACCCGCTCCAACTCGCGGGCGATCAGGCCGTAGGCGACGAAGCCG
>JANQOH010000043.1 GCA_028289725.1 Alphaproteobacteria bacterium | reverse complement strand
ACATCCAGCCGCCCGGCCAACTGCTGCGCCACCTCAATCGCAAGCTCATCGTGCCCGTAAACCAGCGTCCTGCCCTGCGATTCCATGGACACGGCTGGTGGTCCGGGCACGTCGACCGCCGCGGCCGCCAACAACGCGGCCATCTTGGGCGTCGCCTGCGGCGCGTCCTTTCCCCATCCGGCGCGGTCGCGAATATCGGCAAACGCCAGGTCCGCCGTGGCCCCAGACCCGCTCGCGATCTCGCTAAACACCGGTGCTTCTTGAGCGCACGCCACCAGGATCGCCTCGCCGGATTCCAGCGCCCGTTCGAACTGGCCGATCTGCCGCCGGCAGAGCGCCGTCTGGATGGCCGGCGGCTCGTCTGCCCCGGCCGCACTGGCCAGCCCTTCGGCATCGATCTTCATGGTGCCGCCGCAATCGCAAAGCAGCACGGTCTTCCCGTTGATTTTCATATCTTTTCTGCCTTGAACCTCGCACGGGCCATCATATACCGGTTCGCGGAAGGCATTGCGGCTTTATTGGCGCGGCGGGCCACGCCATAGTGGCCGCATGAGCGACTATCTCATGAAACCGGACCCAGATGATCCACGTCTGACCGAAGCGGTCCGCGGCGTGGATCAGGACGGTCGCGCGATCGAGACGCGCGTGACGGTCGAGCGTCCGCTGACGCTTTTCCTGAACGACCAGGAAATCGTCACCATGATGACGATCGGCGACTATCCGGATTACCTGGCGGTCGGTTTTTTGCGCAACCAGGGCATGTTGCAAGACGACGATGAGGTCACGGCGATCGACTATGACGACGATATCGACGTGGTAGTGGTGCGGACAGCGCGCGAGACGGACTACGAAGAGAAGCTGAAAAAGAAAACGCGCACCTCGGGCTGTGCGCAAGGCACCGTGTTTGGCGACTTGATGGAGCGTTTCGAAGACGCCGCACTCTCCACCGATGCGGTCCTGCGCACCTCGTGGATTTACGCGCTCTCAAGAGCCATCAACACAACGCCGAGCCTGTACCTAGCATCCGGCGCCATTCACGGCTGCGTCTTATGTCAGGGCGATAAACCGCTGATCTACATGGAAGATGTCGGACGCCACAATGCCGTCGACAAGATTGCCGGCTACATGTTCCTCAAGGGAATCGCGCCCGATGACAAGATTTTCTACACCACGGGGCGCTTGACCAGCGAGATGGTCATCAAAACCGTGCATATGGGCATCCCCATCTTGATATCGCGGTCAGGCTTCACGGCGTGGGGCGTTGACTTAGCACGCCAAGCGAACTTGACCTTAGTCGGCCGCGCCAAAGGCAAACGGTTCGTTGCGCTGGCGGGCGACCGACGCCTGGTGTTTGACGCCAACCCAGAGGCTGTCGCGGACGAACCACGACACCTGCAACGCAAAGCGGGGTTGCCGGAAGATGCCGCCTAAACCTGTCGCTGGCGTCCTTCTGGCCGGCGGCAAAGCGCGCCGCATGGGCGGCGGCGACAAATGCCTTCGAGCGCTTGCCGGTCGGCCCCTCCTGGAATGGACCATCGAGCGGGCGTCGCGCCAAGTCGGCCCGCTTGTGATCAATGCGAATGGCGACGCCGAGCGGTTTGCCAACTTCCACCTGCCGGTCGTCGCCGACAGTATCGATGGTTTCGCCGGGCCGCTGGCGGGCGTTTTGGCCGGTTTGGATTGGGCTGCCAGTCAAACACCGGCACCCGAATTTGTCGCAAGTTTCGCGACGGACGCGCCGTTTTTCCCCGAAGATATGGTCGGCCGCCTAATGGCCGCCATCGCGGACGGCGCGGACATGGCGTGTGCGGCATCGAACGGGCGTAGTCATCCCGTGTTCGGACTGTGGCCGGTGCGCTTGCGCGAAGATTTGCGGCGGGCGATGACGATGGAGGAATTGCGGAAGGTCGATCTTTGGACCGTGCGCTATCGTCTCGCCGAAATCTCGTTCGACACCAGCGATTTCGATCCGTTCTTTAATGTCAACCATCCGGAAGATCTCGCGCTTGCGGAGGACTTATTGACGAAGGCCGGCTAAACTCTGCCCATGTCCGCGCCACAGCAAACAATGCCACTGGGTGTAATTCTAGAGCGACGGCCGATTGAGCATGCTTGGGCCACTTGGAGCTGGCGCGCGATCGCCGTGATCCCCGGCGCAACGCAAATCGACAGCCCCCGCACTTTGGTGCGCGATGAAGCGGCCGCCCGGTTCCATGCGGTGACCCTTGATTTGGGACTACATCGAAAAGAGACCGAGGGGTACCGGGTAAATCTGTCGCAGCCGCAGCCACAGATTTATGTCGGTTTGCGTCCCGGCGATACCGATGACGACATGCCCTCCCCGTTCGTCGTAACCGTGTGCCCGTTTGAAGCAGAGGATTACGAGATTGGTGGCGACGAACGTGTCGACGCGGTGCCGATGCCCCAAGAAGTCGCGGCTCTCGTCGGCCATTTTGTCGATGCCCACCATGTCGAGGAGCCATTCGTGAAACGGAAACGGCAGGGACAAAACCCACGCGGCGATCGCAAAAGCGGCGGCCCGCGCGACGGTACCCGGGGACCGCGCTATGGCTGAAACGCCGAAAAGCGGTAACACCGAAGGCCTCGCCGCACGTTGGTCGCGTCGAAAGCAGGAGGCACGCGCGCAACAAGAGCCTTCTCATCAGGCAACATTGGAAGACACACCGGATGCGATGCCCATGCAAGAGGATGAAATATCCGACCCAAGCGACCCGGATGAAATCATCCAAGCGTTGCCACCGATCGAGAGCTTAAACGCTGATTCGGATTTCACGCCGTTTTTGGACCGGGCCGTGCCGGCGGAACTCAGGCGCATGGCCTTGCGCAAACTCTGGCTAAGCGATCCCGTGTTTGCGAACTTGGACGGACTGAACGATTACGACGACGACTTTCGTACGCTCGGAGTCGGCAAACTTGTTCGCACCGCGTATGAGGTCGGAAAAGGCATGGTCACCCGCGCGGAAAGCAATGGGGATCAGGCGGACGACGAAGTGCCGGCGACCGACATAGAGCAAGCGACGAGCAAGGCGGTCGAGGTTTCAGGGAGCGAGGGCGATGACGAAGTGCTGGATGACGAAGAACCGAGTGCCGAGGCCTGACTTTCGTTCTGGTTTTGTTGACCGTCTTCTGACCATGCGCCACAATCCAAACTGAGGTCGCGGAGACGACCGTGAGGGACTCGTGCGCATAGCGGATCAACCGCTGGCACTAGAATTGAGGATGAGGGAGCGCGTCCTTGCTGGCGCAGCGAAAAACCAAATATCAAGGCCCGCCGGTCGCCAAGGCCGACGACGGTGTGCATCCAGTTCTTTCGGAAGAAGACCGATTGCGCGGGGCCACCTATCGTTTGCTGGCGACGATGATGTCGGCAGCGCCATCAGCAACCATGCTAGATCAGATAGCTGGTTTAGTCGGCAACGCAACGCCATACGGACAAGCACTTGATAGTTTGGCGGCGGCGGCGAGCGACGCGACCGATGCCACGGTGGAACGCGAGTTCCACGATCTGTTTATCGGCATGGGTGACGGCGAGCTAACGCCGTATGGTTCGTACTATCTGACCGGTTTTCTTCACGAGAAACCGCTGGCGCGCTTGCGGACTGACATGCGCGCCTTGGGGATCGCGCGCGCCGATGGCGTGTCGGAACCGGAAGACGGTATGGCAAGCCTGTGTGAAATCATGGCTGGGCTGATCGAAGGTGATTTTGGCGCGCCCATGTCCGTCGAAACCCAGAAAGGGTTTTTCGAAGCGCATTTGGCGCCTTGGGCGCGGCGTTTCTTTACCGACCTGGAGTTCGCGGAGTCGGCGGCGTTTTACCGTCCGGTCGGATCCTTGGGCCGGGCATTCATGGACATTGAATCCGAAGGTCTGTCCATAAAGAATTGATCAGTAAGGTTAAGTTGGGTTGGAGGACATAGGCATGAGTGGAAAAAGTCCCGATCGAGACAGCGAAGGCTTAGGCAGACGCGACTTTCTTCGCACCGCCGGTCTCGGCGCTGTGGCGGGCGTCGGCGCGGTTGCAATCGGCGCCGGTGATGAGGCTGAGGCAGCCAGCCCATCGGCAACCGCCAAGAGCCGCTATCGCGAAACCGATCACGTCCGGCAAGTTTACGACTTGTCGCGCTTTTAGGGCGCAGCCGCCGGTTCACTTACGCCTGATTTGAAGGAGCCAGTTATGCTCACCAAAAGACGTTCCGACGCCGCGGCCCCAAGCGGCCTTCGCAAAGTCCTAAATGGCGTCACCGACGCCCCGATGGATCGGCGGAGCTTCCTGAAACAGTCCGGACTGGTCGCTGGCGGCGTCGCCGCGATCGCCGGCGGTGTTCCGCTGACACGCGTCAAGAACGCTGAAGCCGCAACCGATGCGACGGGTGAGGTCACCCACATCAAATCGGTATGCACGCATTGTTCCGTCGGTTGCACGGTCGACGCCGAGGTTCAGGAAGGCGTCTGGACCGGTCAGGAACCGGCGTTCGATAGTCCGTTCAATCTGGGCGCGCATTGCGCCAAGGGCGCCAGCGTCCGTGAGCACGCGCATGGCGAGCGCCGCCTCAAATATCCGATGAAAAAAGAAGGCGGTGAGTGGAAGCGCATGAGCTGGGACGAAGCGATCGAAGAGATCGGCAACCGGCTCTTGGCGATCCGCGACAAAGCCGGGCCGGACTCGGTTTACTGGCTCGGGTCCGCCAAACACTCCAATGAACAGGCCTACATGATCCGTAAGTTCGCGGCCTTCTGGGGCACGAACAACGTCGATCACCAAGCGCGCATCTGCCATTCCACCACAGTCGCCGGTGTCGCCAACACCTGGGGCTACGGCGCGATGACCAACAGCTACAACGACATCCATCGGGCGCGGTCGATTTTCTTCATCGGCAGCAACCCGGCGGAAGCGCACCCCGTGTCGCTGATGCACATTCTCAAAGCCAAGGAACAGAACGGCGCGAAAATCATCGTCTGCGACCCGCGCTTCACGCGCACGGCCGCCCATGCCGATGAGTTTGTCCGGCTGCGTCCCGGCAGCGATGTCGCGCTGATCTGGGGCATTCTCTGGCACATCTTCGAGAATGGTTGGGAAGACAAGAAGTTCATCCAAGAGCGCGTTTGGGGCATGGACCAGGCACGCGAGGAAATCGCCAAGTGGACGCCGGAAGAAACCGAACGCGTCACGGGCGTACCGGGCTCGCAGCTCGAACGCGTCGCGCGGACCCTCGCCAACAATCGCCCGGGCACCATCGTCTGGTGCATGGGCGGCACCCAGCATACCAACGGCAACAACAACACCCGCGCCTACTGCGTATTGCAGCTCGCCCTTGGCAATATGGGCGTGTCAGGCGGCGGCGCGAACATCTTCCGCGGCCACGACAATGTGCAGGGTGCGACCGACCTCGGCGTGCTGTCACACACCTTGCCCGGCTATTACGGCCTGTCGACCGGCGCCTGGCAGCACTGGTCGCGGGTTTGGGATGTCGATTACGACTATCTGCTCAGCCGGTTCGCCTCCAAGGATCTGATGGAGGCCAAGGGCATCACCGTATCGCGCTGGTTCGACGGCGTGCTGGATGCCGAGAATGTCGAACAGCCTCAACCTATTCAGGGCATGGTTTTTTGGGGCCATGCGCCGAACTCGCAGACTCGCCTTCCCGATATGAAGAAGGCGATGGAAATGCTCGATACCCTCGTGGTGATCGACCCCTACCCGACCATGACCGCGGTCATGCAAGATCGGACCGACGGCGTTTACCTGCTGCCGGCGGCGACACAGTTCGAAACCTATGGCTCAGTGACCGCATCCAACCGATCGATCCAATGGCGTGAGCGGGTTATCGAACCGATCTTCGAGTGCAAACCCGACCACGAGATCATGAACTTGTTCGCGGTGAAGTTCGGGTTTGCCGACCAGTACCTCAAGAACATTGAGGTGAACGGCGCCGAGCCGAAGGTCGAAGACGTGACCGCGGAAATCAACCGGGGCATGTGGACCATCGGCTACACCGGCCAATCGCCGGAGCGCATCCGCAAACATATGGAGAACCAGCACACCTTTGATCGCACCACGTTGCAAGCGGTCGGCGGGCCGTGCGACGGCGAATATTACGGCATGCCCTGGCCGAGTTGGGGTCCGCCGGAAATGAACCATCCGGGCACGCCGATTCTCTATGACACGTCAAAACCGGTGGCCAAAGGTGGCCTCACTTTCCGCGCGCGGTTCGGCGTTGAGCGCGAGGGCGAAAACCTGCTCGCCGAAGGCTCGTATTCCGTCGATTCCGAGATCGAGGACGGCTATCCGGAATTCACCATGGCGGTGCTCAAGAAACTCGGTTGGGACAGCGACCTCACGGCCGAAGAGCGCGCCACGATTGAAGGCATCGCAGGCGATAAAACCAACTGGAAAACCGACCTTTCCGGCGGCATCCAGCGAGTGGCGATCCTGCACGGCTGCGCCCCGTTCGGTAACGCCAAGGCGCGGTGCAATGTGTGGACCTTCCCGGATCCGATCCCGATCCACCGTGAACCGCTCTACACCAACCGTCGCGATCTGGTCGCCGATTACCCGACCTATGAAGACAAAGTCTTCTATCGTCTGCCAACGCTTTACAAGACGATCCAAGACAAGGATTTCGCGACCGACTATCCGCTGATCCTAACTTCGGGCCGCCTGGTTGAATATGAAGGCGGCGGTGAGGAAACCCGGTCCAATCCGTGGCTCGCCGAATTGCAGCAAGACATGTTTGCCGAGGTGAACCCCTTCGACGCAAACAATGCCGGATTTGCCGATGGCGCCGATATTTGGGTCGAGGGCCCCGAAGGCGGCCGCGTTCTGGTGAAGGCGATGGTCACAGAGCGCGTCGGCCGCGGCGTCGTGTTCATGCCGTTCCACTTTGGCGGCAAATGGATTGGCGAGGATCAGCGGAGCAAGTATCCGGAGGGCACCGATCCCTATGTGATCGGTGAAGCGTCCAACACGGCGCAAACCTATGGTTATGACAGCGTGACGGTGATGCAGGAAAGCAAAGCGACCCTGTGCCGCATTTACGCAGCCTAACGCAACGGCACGCGAGGAGACACACCATGGCCCGAATGAAATTCCTGTGCGACGCCGAACGCTGCATCGAATGCAACGCCTGCGTCACGGCTTGTAAGAACGAGCACGAGGTCCCATGGGGCATTAACCGCCGCCGCGTGGTCACGATCAATGATGGCGAGCCTGGCGAACGTTCGCTCTCGGTCGCGTGCATGCATTGTTCGGATGCGCCGTGCCAGGCCGTGTGCCCGGTCGATTGCTTTTACACCACCGACGACGGCGTCGTGCTGCATTCAAAGGACTTGTGCATTGGCTGCGGCTATTGCTTCTACGCCTGCCCGTTCGGCGCACCGCAATATCCACAAGAAGGCAATTTCGGCAGCCGCGGCAAAATGGACAAGTGCACGTTCTGTGCCGGTGGCCCGGAAGACAGCGCGTACGATTACGGCCAAGATCGCCTGGCGGAAGGCAAACTGCCCCTGTGCGCCGAAATGTGTTCCACGAAAGCGCTTCTCGCCGGTGACGGCGACGCGATTTCGGATATCTACCGCGAACGCGTGATAGCCCGCGGCTTTGGTTCCGGCGCCTGGGGTTGGGGCACGGCCTATCAAGCCGAAGATTCCTGATCGGGCGTTTGGGGGCGGGTTTGAACAAGCACCGCGTGTGGCCGATTGTGATGCTTGCTTTACTCCTGACCGGCGGTTGCCGGGAGGAAGAGCAAGGGCGCGCACTCGGTTTCGAGCCTGGCGTTTACCAAGGCGGTAGCATGCCGGAAATTGACGGCGACATGCGCGCGGGCCTGCGCGAACGCGTTGCGAACCAGGATTTCTGACGTCGAAGTGGGCGGCAACAGATGACTGTTTGGATGAAAAGGCTGAGCCTTGTTGCTTTAATGGCAGCGATTTTCGCCGTTGCCGCTGACCGTCCGTTGGTCGCACCTGTATCAGCACAAGACAGCGCGAACGAGCGCGAACTGGTTCCACCGACGCAAGGCCAGGACAACAATATTGAGCTTTGGCGCGCCGTGCGCGGCGGCGTCGAAGGCACCGTATCGATCCCCGACAAACGTGCGGGCGTGCTGGTGCAATCCGAAGGCGAAGCCTGGCGGTCGATCCGCAACGGGCCGCTGTCGACGTACGGCACCTGGCTTATGCTTGGGACGATCGCGTTGCTCGCGGCGTTTTTTGCGTATCGCGGACGCATTCGCATAGCCGGCGGGCGCTCAGGGCGACTGGTGTTGCGGTTCCCCGCCTTCGAGCGCGTGGTTCATTGGATAACCGCCGTGACCTTCATCCTGTTGGGTCTGACCGGGCTAAATATGTTGTACGGCCGGTATGTGCTGATACCGGTGTTCGGGCCGGAGGGTTTCGCGGCTATTACGATGGCCGCCAAGGTCATGCA
>JANQOH010000026.1 GCA_028289725.1 Alphaproteobacteria bacterium | reverse complement strand
AGGAGTCACTGCGCCGGCGGCGCATGCGGGGCGGTCACTTGCTCAGCAAAATGCGGTTCTTGTCGGCCCAATTGGAGGCCTATATCGAAGGTGGGTTGTGGCTTCGGCTAGCTGCGCAGGCCAATTCGGCCGCACGGGAAATTTCCATAGCCCTGGCGAGCAATCCTCGGACGGAATTGCTGCATCCTGTGGAGGCCAATGAAATTTTCGTGCGCGCCGAACCTGACATTGTTTGCAAGCTGGAACGGGCCGGGTTCGAGTTTCACCAATGGCCCGGCCCGGACCCGGCGATCCGCCTGGTCGTGCCTTACGCAACCGACGCGGACACTGTGTCAAAATTTGTTGCTTGCGTTGCCAATTAGGGCCCGGCGATCCCATGCAAGAGCCGCAAGAGCCACCGCCCCGCCAACCGCTTTTGAATGCGCCACCGACGACCGTCGGCTTATGCTTGGTCATGGTTGCGGGATACCCGGTCACGGCCGTTTTCGGCTACGACCACGCGGCCGCTCGATTTCTAATTTTCGATGCCGCGATTTTTCGGAGCCAGTTTGCGACGGATGGGGCTTATTCACTCAGCAGTATCCTTTCGCTCATCGGCCACGCCGTCATTCATTCGGGTTTCGGGCACTTCGCCGCGAACACGTTGTTTCTCCTGGCGTTCGGCTCAGCGGTCGAGCGCGCGCTTGGCGGGCGAACGCTCGCCTTGATCTTCGTGGTTTCGGCGATCGCGGGGGCGCTTGCCCTGGCGTGGCAAGTCGGTGACGCCCCGGCCCGTCTGGTCGGCGCCTCTGGCGGCGTTCACGGCGTGGCCGGCGCCGCGGCGCTAACGATGATCCGCTTCGGCCGCGGCCCGGTGAAGCGCACGGGCGTCGGTCTGCTCGTTTTCTTGGTGATCGTGAATTTGCTGCTGGCCTTCGCCGGGGGTGGCTATGCATTGCTCGGCTTCCAGATCGGGTGGCAAGCGCATCTGGGCGGGTTGGCCGCTGGTATTCTCATTGCGCGGTGGCGCGTGGGGCGCCTGGCCGCTTAGGCTGGATACGAGACTAGGTTTCCGCCGGTTCCGGCTCGGCTTCAACGGCCGCTTCGGTCTCGGCGGCCTCGTTTTCATCCGTAGCCTCGGTCGGTTCCGCGGCCTGATCGCCATTGCCAGACGGCTCTTCGCCGCTTGCCTCGGCTGGCGCCTCGGCGGCTTGTGCGCCCTCGTCCGCCGCCTCGCTTTGTTCCGGAACCAAGCGACCGGCTTGAATCACGGCCGCGATGGTTTCATCCGCCGCCATGCCGCGCACAATTTTCAATGGCTTCTCGATCCCGGATTGCGTGATCGCATCGATTGCCGACACCGCCGGCACCGTCACACGATCTTCTTCGGTGCGAAAAACGTGGTACCTGAGGTCGTAATTGGTCTCCTGCCAGAACCGACGCGGAAAATCGATCGGCAGAAACACGCCGTCGCCGCCATAGCGATGCGCCACACTCTTGCCATCCCGGAACAATCGAAACTGCTCGGGCAGCTCCGTAAGTGCCGGCAATGTGCCGATTTTGTCGTCTGAGTCGGCCACGTTACGGCCCTCCTTGCCCAATAAATATAGGCGCGGAGCAGCGAACGGCATGTGCTGGGGCCACATATTCACCTCAGGAACCTTGCGGCAGCGCCCATGGGCGGCTATGACTCGGCGACCGCGTCCCCATCGTCTAGCGGCCTAGGACATCGGCCTCTCACGCCGAAAACGGGGGTTCGATTCCCCCTGGGGACGCCATCAGACAGATCCGGACCAGTCTGGCTTTGCGCAAATGGAAGCCTGCAAGATCGTGCAGCGAGCGGAATACACGACATTTTGCAGATATCACGTTCCGCGAAATGACCAGGACCTTTCGCTGAGCAGCGCACGCCGCCCAGCAATCCAACCTTCAAGTCTTCGGATTACTTAGCTATCAAATGATATAACGAGTTTCCCGAAATGGCCCGCTTGGCGCATATTGTGGAAGGCCTCGCGCGCGCCGTCGAATGGGAATTCTTGATCAATGACAGGCTCCAGCTCGGCCGCGGAAAAGGCGCGGTTCATGGACTTGAACATGGCGTGGCTCCCGACATAGATGCCGTGCAAGCGAATGGAATTTCGCATGAGCAGTGTTGGGTTGATCGTGCCGCCCGTCAGAACGCCAATGAGCGCGATGTGACCGCCGACGCGCACCGACGCGATCGACTTCTCAAGCGTGCCCGCGCCACCGACTTCAACGACATGGTCCACGCCTTGACCGTTAGTCAGGTCATGCACGCGTTTCTCCCAATCGGGTGTCTCTCGGTAATTGACCATTTGCCAGGCGCCCATGGCCCGCGCGCGCTCAAGCTTGGCATCGCTGCTTGAGGTGACGATGGCCTGAGCCCCGTGCATGGCCGCGATCTGGAGCGCGAAGATCGAGACACCGCCAGTCCCTAGCAACAACACGGTTTCGCCCGCCTTTAACTGGCCTTTTTCGACCAGCGCGTGCCAAGCAGTGAGCGCCGCGCATGGCAAGGTGGCGGCTTGCTGGTAGGACATGTGATCGGGAATCCGCACGACGCCATTTTCGTTGAGGACCACTTCCTCGGCCAAGACACCATCGATCGCGCCGCCGAGCGCGCTCGCCATGGCATCCGGCGTCACAGGCCCATCGACCCAGCGCTGAAAGAAACAACCCGCCACGCGATCACCCGCTTGCACGCTGGTCACGCCGGGTCCAACACCAATGACCTCGCCCGCGCAATCCGAATTGGGTATGCGCGGATAGGGCAGATTACGTGCCACCGGATCTTCGATGGTCAGCAGGTCACGGTAGTTGATCGACGAGGCGTGCACGCGCACAAGCACTTCACCGTGGTCCGGCGTCGGCGTCGGCCGATCCGACAATTTCAGTGCATCAACACCATCGGGCGAGACAATCTCGTAAGCTTTCAAGCGAAATTTCCTTGGATAGAACTGAACTGAGAGTGCTTCGGATACCGCCTATTCGAACTGCGCGTCCAACCATTCCGTGGCCTGGCTCTCCGCCGTCGAAATCTGATCCTCGCTCAGCTCCGCCTTCAGGCGACGCTGCGCTTGATCGGCCCCGGGCACGCCACGCCGCACCGCAATCTCGAACCACTTATACGCTTCGACCTTGTTCAGCGGCACGCCTTTACCGATGGAATGCAACACGCCGAGATTAACGAACGCGCTTTCGTAACCTTGCGCGGCCGCTGCCGCAAACCATTTGGCGCCCTCGGCTTCGTTCTGGGCGACGCCGTCACCGGTGAGATAGGCAATGGCGAGATTGTATTGCGCATCCGCGTTTCCGCCTTGTGCCGCGGCGGCATACCACTTGACGGCGCGTTCCCCGTCCTGCGCGACACCTTGTCCGCGATCATGCATAAGGCCCAAGGCAAACTGTGCGTCCACGTCCCCCTGTTCTGCCGCCCGTTGGAACCAGTCGGCCGCCAAGGCATAGTCGCCGGGACCTCCGAGGCCTCGGGCGATCAGCATGCCATACTGGTATTGCGAACGGGCGTCGCCCTGCTCGGCCAACTTGCCCCACTCGGAACGGGCCGCCTCAAAATCCCCGGATTTCGCCGCAGCGAGCCCAGCTTCATAGTCCGCCAGAGCCGGCGTTCCGAACACGCAAGAAAACAAAATAAGTGCAATTCGCTTCGTCATGATGGCGCGCAGTCTACGCGGTGCGGCACGGCGTTTGCTAGCCCTGGACGGGTTCGGATGTCCGGCATAGTCTCGCCCGCCTTGAAGGCCAAAGGCCCATGCAGGAGGGGACCCAACAATGCCGATATTTGCGGCGGATGATCTGCGCGCCATGACCGGCCAAGTGTTCGAGGCCGCCGGATTTTCAACCGAGAAAGCAAATCTCATTGCGCGCTTGATGGTGGAATCCAATCTGGTGGGGCATGACTCGCATGGCGTGCGTCACATTCCGATTTACGTTTCGCGGATTCGCGATGGCCTGATTAGCCCGGACGCCGAGCCGCGCATCGTCACGGAAACGCCGACAACCGCGCTCGTGGACGGCGGGGGAACGCTCGGCCATGTCGCCGCGACATTTGGTTTGGAGCTAGCGATTCAGAAAGCGCGCCAACACCAAGTCGGCGCGGTGGCGGTGCACAATGAGGAGCATGTCGGCCGCGTCGGCGGCTATCCGGAAATGGCGGCGCGCGCCGGCATGGTCGGGATCACCCTGTGCAATGCCCAGGGGCGCGGTATCTCCATCGCACCGCACGGCGGTACCAGCCGCCGCATGGGCGCCAACCCCTTCACGGCCGCATTTCCAAATCCCAAAGGTGACCCGATCCTTTTGGATATGTCGACCTCAGCTGTCGCCATCAACAAAGTCCGCCAGGCCAAGGACCGACAAACGAGCTTACCGGACGGTGCCATATTGAACCCGAAAGGCGAATCCAGCACGGATCCCGATGATTTTTTGAAACAAGGCGGCGCCGCATTACCGTTAGGTGGCTTACTATATGGCCACAAGGGTTTTGGACTCGCGGTGATTATCGATTTGTTCTGCGGCTTGCTGGGTGGATCAGGAACTGCGCTTCATCAACATGAAACGCGGCTCAACAACGGCACGTTTCATATCGTAATTGATCCTGAATCCTTCATTTCGTCTGAGGCTTATGCGGAACAGTTGGCGGCCTACACGGACTACATCCATGCGAGCCCAACATTGCCGAAAAGACCAAGCGTTCAGCTGCCGGGCGAATTCGAAGCGGACAATCGCGCGCGCCGCACAGCCGATGGCATTGCCGTTGAAGATCCCGTATGGCGCAATATTGTGGAGACGCTGGGACGCCTCAACGTACCGGCGCCTCAACCAATCGGATAAGGGCGAATTCGTGCGAACGCGTCGATTGCCTGCAATTCGGTCGTTCCCCGTGTAATCTGGCCTTCTGGTAGGCAAGGACAAAGTGGCAGAAACCAATCATGGTCGGGGTCCGCAGCTGGCTTGAGCATATCGGCCTGATTGAGTACGCCGACACATTCGAAGCGAATGATGTCGACGTCGATCTGTTGGCCTATTTGACCGACGAGGACCTGAAGCATCTTGGTGTCAGGAGCACCGGCCATCGCGTGCGCTTGCGGTCCGCGATCGCGCAAGAAGCGAAAGTGGATACAAGGTCCGCGCCAGTACAAGAGGATACGGGCGGAACACAGCAAGAAGCGTCACAAGCAGAACGGCGTCAAATCACGGTGATGTTCTGCGATCTCGTTGATTCCGCGAAGCTCGCGGAGCAGCTCGATCCCGAAGATTTGCGCTCCTTGATGCAAGGCTACCAACGTGCCTGCGGCGCGGTGATCGAACGCTACGAAGGACATGTCGCGCAATATCTGGGCGACGGGTTGATGACCTATTTCGGATGGCCGGCCGCACACGAAGACGACGCGGAACGTTCGGTCTACGCGGCGTTGGATATCATTGGCGCGATCAAAGCGGTCGAAGCGCCCGAGCCATTGCGTGTGCGTGTCGGCATATCGACGGGCCGCGTGGTCGTCGGCGAGACGGGCGGCGGGGATGCGTCTAGCCCGAAGCTGGCGGTCGGCGAAACACCGAACAGGGCCGCCCGCCTCCAAGGCCTGGCCAAACCAGACACAATCGTGCTGGGCCCGCTGACGCATCATCTAACAAAAGGCGCATTTGAACACAGCGACCTTGGCGAGCACCGGCTCAAAGGCGTTGTCGAACCGGTCCGGGCGCACCGCGTCATCGGACCCAGTGCGGAAATTGGGCGGTTCGAGGCGCGACACGGCACGGACTTGCCGCCTCCCGTCGGGCGAGACTCGGAAATCGCAATTCTCGTGGAGCGGTGGGAGCAAGCCAAAGAAGGCGAAGGTCAAGTCGTTTTACTCTCCGGAGAGCCCGGTATCGGCAAGTCCCGCATTCTGAAAGCGCTTCGCGATCACGTCGAAAAAGAACCGCATATGCGGCTGCGCTATCAATGCTCGCCTTATCACACAAACAGCGCCTTTTATCCCGTCATCGAGCAAATTGTGCATTCCGCACGTTTGCGCCCGAACGACTCCGACGAGGAGAAACTCGACAAGCTCGAACGCTTGCTCGTTCTCGGCGCCGATAATCTCGCTGACGCGATGCCCTATTTTGCCGACCTCCTAAGGCTGCCAACCGGAGACCGGTATCCGCCTTTGCGCGATGGCGTCGCACAACGCAAGGCACGCATGATCGAGCTGATGGCCGATCAGGTGATCAACGTGTCGCATCGTGGACCGCTTCTCTTGACCGTTGAAGACGCCCACTGGGTGGATCCGAGTACCTTGGAATCATTGGGCCGAGACATCGACCGTATGGGACATGAACGCGTGCTCATGATCCTAACGCACAGGCCGCAATTCACTTCGCCCTGGCCCGGTCGGTCGCATGTCACGACGATGACATTAAATCGACTCAGCCGAAGCCAAGCCGCGCAGGTAGCAACCCGTATCGCGGGACCGAAGCTCTTGCCGAGCGAGGTGATTGACGAGATTGTCGCGAAGGCCGATGGCGTCCCGCTGTTCGTTGAAGAACTGACGAAGGACGTGATGGAGGCGGATGCGTCTCAGCAAGATGGGACGGAGCCAATCTCCGATACGAAACACGGTCAATTGTCTGTGCCCGCGACAATCCAAGACTCGCTGATGGCACGACTTGATCGATTGGCGCCGATTAAAGAGATTGCCCAAATTGGGGCTGTAATCGGACGCACATTTAGCTACGAACTTCTTGCGGCCATCTCCACGAAAACTGATGAAGACCTTCAATCGGCGCTTCGACAGTTTATGGATAGTGAACTAATTTTCGGACGTGGAACACCGCCAAACGCAACATATACCTTTAAGCACATATTGGTGCAGGAAACGGCCTATGCCTCGTTGTTAAACCGCCGACGGCAGGAGCTGCACGCCGAAATCGCAAACGTCATCGTAGAACGCTTTCCGCACCTCATTGATTCCGAACCTGAGATGATCGCGCGCCATTGCACGCACGCCGGCGAGTTGGGCCGTGCCGTGGGCTATTGGACGAAGGCCGGCAAGTTCGCCACGGCTCGTTCGAACAATCTGGAAGCGATCGCCCATCTGCGCCGGGGCTTGGAAATCCTCAGCGAGATGCCGCGCAGCGAGCAGCGCGATCGACTGGAGCTCGACCTGCAAGTCACACTCGGATCCCCGTTGCTATCAATAAGGGGATACACCTCTAGCGAAGCCGGGGACGCCTATGACCGGGCGCGCGCGCTCAGCGATCGGCTCGGGGACAAGGCAAACCAGTTCCCAGTTTTGTTCGGCGTCTGGGTTTACCACTGGAACGGCGGCGATCTACGCCAGGCGCGCGAAGTCGCGGAGGATTTTTTGGCGCGGGCGCAGCGCGACGGATCGCACGATGCACTCTTGATGGGCCATCGCAATATGGGTTTGTCGATGACCGGTCTCGGTAGCTTGGCGGAAGCGCGCCACCATCTAGAAGAAAGCCGTGCTCTGTATGTGCCCGAAAGCGATCGCGGCCTCAGCTACCTTTACACGCAAGACCCGTGGGTGGCTGCGTCCGGCTTTTTGAGCCTTGCGCTTTGGGCGCTCGGCCATCGTCGCGAAGCGGCAGAGGTTTCCGCGAAATCGGTCGCTTATGCCCGTGAAATCGACCATCCCTTTTCACTCGCCTATGCGCTGTTTTGCGCGGCACTTTTCGGAACGGTCGCGCGAGATCCGGAAACCGTCGCCCGATGCGCGGCCGAATGCCACGCCCTCGGCGAACAACACTCCTTCCCGGTTTTCTCAGCCTATGCCAGATTTTTTCTGGGTTACGCCGAAGCCGCGACCGGCGCGGCGGAGAAGGGTATTGCCGAAATGACCGGCGGCCTGGAAGAGACGCGATCGCTCGGCATGATCGTCTGGCGGCCGGTTGCTCTCGCCACGCTTGCGGAGATTTACGCGGAAGAAGGCCAACACCGAAAAGCATTCGACGCAATTGAACGCGGACTCCGGCGCGCAGACAGTCGCGAAGAGAATTTTGCGCGCGCGGATTTGTACCGGCTTAAGGGCAGGCTGCTGTCGCGCAAGCCACGCGGCAACGTGGCCGATGCGGAAACCTGGTTTCAGAAGGCGTTGGATACGGCACGCGATCAAGAGGCGCGCTCCTGGGAACTGCGCACGGCGATCAATTATGCTGAGCTTCTGCGTGATCAAGGAGATTTGGCCCGGGTGCGCGCCTTAGTCGAACCGCTCGTCGAGCAAGCCGGCGCGGCACGCGGCGATGCCGAAGTAGTACGCGCGCGCGCACTTCTTGATGGTCTCAGCTAGGCACAAACCGACAAATACGGACACCGGGAGGACAGATATGACGCGCATTAGAAACCTGGCGAAGGAAAAACTCGGCGCTGGCGAAGTGGCCGTCGGAATTGGCTTACGCCAAGCGCGCAGTGTGGATGTCGGTAAAATCATGAAGACCTGCGGCTATGACTGGCTGTTTATCGACATGGAGCACAACGCAATGGCGGTCGAAGACGCAGTCGAGATCAGCGTCGCCGCGCAAGACGCCGGCATAACGCCCGTGGTCCGCGTGCCCGGATTCGAGCACTATCACGCTTCCCGCGTCCTCGATGGCGGCGCGCTCGGGATCGTCGTTCCCCATGTCGATACGGCGGAACAAGCCGCGAAGATCGTCGACAATTGCAAATATCCGCCGATCGGCCATCGTTCGGTGACCGGCGCCCTGCCCCAGCTCGATTTTGAACCGGTGCCGATGGCGGAGGCGACCGTCGTGATCAACGACGCCACACTGGTCGTCGTCATGCTCGAAACGCCGCAAGCGGTCGAAAATGCCGATGCGATCGCGGCGATCGACGGCATCGACGTGCTTTTGGTGGGCACCAACGACCTTTGTGTCGAAATGGGAATCCCGGGAGAGCTCGCCCACGATAAGGTCGTTGCCGCTTATGAAAAAATCATCGCCGCCTGCAACAACAACGGCAAATATGCCGGCCTCGGCGGCGTCTACACGCCCGATTTGATGGAGCGCTATATCGGTATGGGCATGCGCCTGGTACTGGCGGGCAGCGACCTGTCGTTCATGATGATGGCGGCAAAGGAGCGCGCCGCATTCGTGCGCGGCGTGAGCCTCGGCTAAGCGGGTTTGACGCCGCCGAACAAAGCACAGTTCAGGTGCCGCCAATGACAGGCAACCTCGGCAAACCCGATGTCGCGGAGCCACGCGGTCTGATCTTCGACACGCGCCGGGTTGTCCGACGCAAGGTGGTCATCGAACCAGCTCATATCGTCATAGCCGTAGGACTGCACTTTGTCGCGCCAAAGCGACGCATAGCGCTGGTCGAGCGATGGACTCGAAGCTGATACGACGTCACGGATCAGCATGACCCCACCGGGCGCCAAGGCCGCATGCAGTTTCTCATAGCCGGCCCGTTTGTCAGCATGGCTCAGATGATGCAGCGTCAAGCTGGAGACGATCACGTCATAACCGGTGCCGATATCCACGCTCGGAAATTCACCTTGTTTGAGCTCTGCGCGCGACGCCATGGAACCAAGCTTCGCGGCGCAGCTCGCTAACATGGCTTCTGACAGGTCGATTGCCATCAAGGTCGCATTCGGAAAACGGGTGAGCAGCAATTCTGACAAGACGCCTGTACCGGCCCCGACATCGAGTAAACGGAGCGGCGCATCCGCCGCGTGGGGGATTAGATCGAGCATCAACGTATTGCACTCGTGATAGTAGGGCACGACGCGGGGAATGAAATCCTCGTAGGATTCCGCCCTTTCGCCAAAGAATTCAGCGACTTGCTCGCTCATGTCGCGCCTCCAGTGTTTGCCATGGCATCGCTAGAATGCCGCGAGAAACGGGCCGGTCAAGTCCACATGAGAACGACGGGGCCATGGCCCGGCAAGCGCTGAGAGCGTCGACGCATGCCTTATTGGTGGATCTGTCGGCGCGCGCGGCATTGGTGCGCGGCAAATCTGCGTGATACCAATGTGATATCAAAGGCGCACCGGATCGTGTTCGCTATTCCGCAAACAAAGTAGTGACCTAAGGAATGCATGGACCTGAAAATATAACTAGCGGCGGCGCAGCGGTTGACGCTGCGATCACGAGTCGCCGATCCATTCGCAAATTTTTGTCGACACCGGTTTCGCGCGACCAGATAGAGCATATTCTGGCCGTTGCTAGCCGCGCCCCTAGCGGCACCAACATGCAGCCATGGCGCGTGATCGTGCTCGGCGGCGACAAGAAGGCGGACGTTCAGGCCGCACTGATGGCCGCTTACAATGAGCGCGCGCCGGGCCACGATGCCGAGTTCAAATATTATCCCGCGGAGTTTCCGGACCCGTATAAGGCGCGGCGGCGAACCGTCGGCTGGGGCCTGTATGGCAAGCTTGGTATTGCCAAAGGCGAGAAAGAGCGAATGTTCGCGCAACAAGGACGCAACTATGTGTTCTTTGACGCGCCCGTCGGCTTGATATTTACCATCGACCGGGTTTTGGAGATCGGAAGCTGGCTCGATTACGGCATGTTCATTGAGAACATCATGGTGGCGGCACGCGGTCACGGGCTCGACACCTGTCCGCAAGTATCGTTCGCCCGCTACCACAAGGTTCTTCGGGACCAATTGGATATTCCTGATGAGCAAGTGGTGGTTTGCGGCATGTCGGTCGGGTATGCCGATCCCGCCGCGCCCGAAAACGAGTTGGTGACGGAGCGCGAACCGGTCGACGGCTTCACGCGGTTTTTGGGACTATAGGATGTCGGAAAACCGATCGCTCCGCGTGGCGGTCGCCGGTCTTGGTGCGATCGGAATGAAAGTCGCGCGCCGGCTTGACGCTGGCGTGGATGGGCTATCCCTAACCGCTGCCTCGGCCAACGATCTGGCGCGCGCGGCCCAACGGGTGTCGGGATTCTCGTCGCCGCCGAAGATTGTGGCGTCCGAGCGTTTGCCGGACCATGCCGATATTGTCGTGGAATGCGCACCCGCGGCGGCTTTTCGTGCCATCGCCGATCCCGCGATTGGCGCCGGCCGGGTTTTCGTGCCGATCAGCGTCGGCGCGCTTCTGTCGCATCCGGACCTGGTCGCCTTGGCCGAAACCACAGGCGCTAAGATTATTGTACCGACCGGCGCACTCATCGGCCTTGATGCCGTCCGCGCGGCGGCCGAGGGTGACATCAGCTCGGTCCGCATGGTGACGCGTAAACCGCCTGCTTCGCTCGCCGGCGCCCCGCACATCGAAAAAAATGACATTCGCCTTGATGGGCTCAATGGCCCGCTCAAAATTTTCGATGGTACGGCGCGGGAAGGCGCGATCGGATTTCCCGCCAACGTCAATGTCGCCGCCGCGCTGAGCCTCGCCGGCATCGGACCAGACCAAACACGGCTCGAGGTGTGGGCCGACCCGGCCCTCGAACGCAACACGCACCACATCGAAGTCGAGTCCGACAGTGCGCGCTTTTCCATGACCATCGAAAACGTGCCGAGCGAAGAAAATCCGCGGACTGGAAAGATCACCGCCCAAAGCGTAATCGCGGCACTGCGCCGTTTGACGCAGACGCTGGTTGTCGGGACCTAGCCTCTAGGCCCAAAGCCGGCTTGATGCCAAATCGGCGCCCGCGCGCAACGTCGCGAGTTTGGCCCACACAACGTCTTCCGCCACAAAGGCGTCGCCGGCAAGTGTCGAAAAGCCGCAATCGGTGCCAGCGACGACGCGCTCCCGATCACCAATCGCGGCAACGGCGCGTTCAATCCGCTCAGCCACGACCTCCGGGTGTTCAACATAGTTCGTCACCGTGTCGATGACGCCGGGAATCAGAATCATATGATCCGGCAAGGGAATCTTGCGAAATGCTTCTATCTCGTGGGCGTGCCTTGGGTTCGCGAACGGCAGACTCAGAGCGGCGGCTTTGACGTCATAGAGGAGCGACAGGATTTCCGGGCATTCGACATCCGCAGCATGGGGGCTGTTTCGATTTCCGAAGCAGGCATGAAACCGCACTTTTTCACGCGGAATATTCTCAAGCGCCGAATTGATGGCCGCGACATGCATTTCGACGAAGCCAAGAAACTCCGCCAATGTGTTGTCTTGAAAAAAGCAGGCGCGCTCCATGGCGACGTCCGGCGCGTCGATCTGCAAAATGAATCCACGCGCCACAATGTGCTCATATTCCTTCTTCAGCTCGGCCGCGAGCGCAAAAAGATAGGCCTCATGGCCGTCATAGTGCCTATTCTCCATGGTTGTCGCGACGATGCCGGGCGATGCGGCGGTCAAAAATGTTTGCGCGAAAGCACCTGGTCGCGCCTGCAAGGCTCGCTCGAACGCGTCGCACTCTTGAGCCACGCGCGAAAGATCGCGATATCGCACGTCGTCGATTGCCGCCGGGGCATCGAACAAGCGCGCCCGCCGCAACATGTGATCATTTATCCAGTCGCGCCACTTCGGAAACTCTTTGGCGTCTTGAAACATCGGTCGGTCAGATTTCCCGCCAAAACCCGACATGCGCTGCGCCACATAGGTGGAGAAGCTAACACGCGGCATCTCCCCATTGCCGCCTATGTCAATGCCGGCCTCTATTTGGGCATCAACCACATCCACCGTCGCTTGGTCGATCGCCGCTTGAAACGCGGACGCATCGAGACGATCGCCTTCGTCCTCGGCCAGCAGCATCTCCGTCAATTCGAGGCCTCGCGGAAGGCTTCCAATATGCGTCGTCAGGATGCGATCAGAACTCGATTGCATTGCAATTCCCACTGAATAGGTCCGGTGCGCGCAGCACAAAAGCCGATCTGTATTTGCCTATTTTTTGAGACTTCGGCCCGGTTTATGCGCTGTCGCCGGTTGTTTGCCAAGACAACAGAGGTGAGCAAAATTCAGTACTTTGCACATATTTTAGCCAGACCAGCTCGCGCTTGAATGCTGAATAGGCATTTGCCAATATACAGCACGCCGGGGGGCATGGTTCCTTGTGAATCTTTGGTCCGCTCGGCCAGTTTTGTTGGGGGGACGGATCGTGAAGAAGATCGAAGCGATCATAAAGCCGTTCAAGCTAGAAGACGTCAAACAAGCCCTTCACCAGGAAGGGATTGAAGGCATGACGATCATCGACGCCAAGGGCTTCGGCAGACAAAAAGGTCATACCGAACTGTATCGCGGGGCCGAGTACGTCATCGAATTCATGCCGAAGGTGAAGATCGAAGTGGTGGTCGACGATGACCGCGTTGGCACATTGCTCGAGGCCATCCGGAATGCGGCGAACACCGGCAAAATTGGTGATGGCAAAATTTTCGTCTCTCCGATCGAGCAGGCGATCCGAATCCGAACCAGCGAAACAGGCAACGACGCGCTGTGACGCGAAGCGCCGAGGCTCGACCTCGGGGCAAGACGGCAAAATCTTAATGTGGGGACCAAACGCGATGTGGGTAAATAAAGCGCTTGGGCGGCTGCTGGCGGTAGCCGCGTTTTCATCGATTGCGACCAGTGCATGGGCGCAGGATGCATCAGGCCTGAGCGGGGGAAACACCGCTTGGATCTTAACCGCCACAGCGCTGGTGCTTTTCATGACCATGCCAGGTTTGGCGCTGTTCTACGGCGGCCTGGTGCGGTCGAAGAACGTGCTGTCTGTCCTGATGCAGTGTTTTGCAATCGCTTGCATGGCGTCTGTGATGTGGATGCTGTTCGTCTACAGCCTCGCGTTCGGCGATGGCGGCGGCATGAACAAGTGGATCGGCGGGCTCGACAAAGCGTTCATGTCGGGAATCGGTATCGATTCCATGTCCGGGGATATCCCCGAAACCGTCTTCTTCATGTTCCAAATGACTTTCGCCGTGATCACGCCCGCGCTGATCGTTGGTGCTTATGTTGAACGGATTAAGTTCAGCGCGGTCATGCTGTTCTCCGGCCTGTGGCTGATCATCGTGTATGCGCCAGTGGCGCATTGGGTGTGGGGCGGCGGCTGGCTGGCCGACATGGGCGTGCAGGATTTCGCCGGCGGTCTCGTCGTGCATTTGACCTGCGGTGTTTCGGCCCTGGTCATCGCCTGGCAATTGGGGAGCCGCTCCGGTTTCCCGCGCGAGATTCAGCCGCCCCATAGTCCGGGCATGGTGATGATCGGCGCCGCGATGCTGTGGGTCGGTTGGTACGGTTTCAATGCCGGCAGCGCTTTGGCCGCCGGCGGCGCGGCGGGTATGGCGATGACCGTGACCCATATTTCGGCCGCCACCGCGGCGCTCACCTGGATGGCGATTGAGTGGATTCGGTTCGGCAAACCGACGCTGGTCGGCATTGCAACCGGCCTGATTGCCGGCCTGGCGACTATCACGCCAGCCTCCGGTTTTGTTGGTCCGATCGGTGGGCTGATTATCGGACTCATCGCAGGCGGCCTGTGCTTCTACATGGTCGGCTTTATCAAATCCGTCATGAAAGTCGATGACTCGCTGGACGTGATGGCGGTTCATGGCGTCGGCGGCCTGACCGGAACCTTGTTGACGGCCTTTTTGGGCACCGCCGCGTTCGGCGGCCTGGCTTTGTCCGAAATGACACCGGGCGGGCAATTCATGGTTCAATTGACCGGTTCCGCCGCGGTGCTTGTGTGGTCTGCGGTCGCGAGCTTCATTCTGATCAAGGTGACATCCGCCTTGGTCGGTCTCCGCGTACCGGCCGATGTTGAGGTGGAAGGCCTCGATCTGACGGTCCACGGAGAGCGCGGTTACGACTTGTAACCGGCGCCCACATCGACGTTTGGACCGGCCGGAACCATAATGTTCCGGCCGGTTGCCGTTGAGGACAGACGCAATGCCCGATGCACGGGGTTGGCGCGCGAAGATCGCGGTTGTCGCGCCGTCGACCAATACGATTGTACAGCCCGACTTTGAC
>JANQOH010000022.1 GCA_028289725.1 Alphaproteobacteria bacterium | reverse complement strand
CCACGCCTTCACGATCGTCATGGTGGCGGCACCTAATTGCCATTGCCACCCTGGATCGTGATGAAACCCGCGGCAGAAATCGCCAAGCCGGACCCGACGGGCCCGCGTCTGATCGTCGGACGCGTGCCATTGCCGCTCACATGGCGGTTCGCGGGCTTTTATGGCGCGGCGTTTCTCACCATCGGGATATTCACGCCGTTTTGGCCGAAATGGCTCCAGTCGCGTGGCTTGGCCCCTGAGGATATCGGCGTACTGCTTGCGCTGGCCACGATCGCCAAAGTTGGCGGCAGCCCGCTGTTCGCCCATCTCTCCGATCGGCTCGGCGCGCGGCGGCGGGTCATGATCGGTTTGTCGATTGCCTCGCTCGTTACATTCATATTTTACAGCGCCGTCGGCACGTTCTGGCTGTTGGCGCTGGGCGCGGTGCTGACCGGTCTGACGTTTCCAGCACTATTACCGCTCGGCGAAAACGCGACGCTGCTGGCCGCGCGCGTGCGCGGCTTTGACTACGGCCGCGTGCGCCTGTGGGGCTCGATCACGTTCATCATCGCCGCGTGGGGCGGCGGCGTATTAGTCGAATGGTTCGGCATCGACAGCGTCCCTTGGCTCGTGATCGGCGCGATGACACTCGTCATCGTCGCTTGCGTTTTGATGCCCGAGGTTAAGGTCACCCCATCGCGTGGCGCACGCGCGTTCCGGGGCTTGTTGGGCGACCGCGTATTCGTTCTATTTTTGGCGACCGCGGCGCTGATTCAGTGCAGCCACGCCACCTATTACGGTTTTGCGACCCTGCATTGGAGTGCGGCTGGGATTTCCGATTCGACCATCGGTCTGTTGTGGGCGGAAGGCGTTTTGGCGGAGATTGTTCTCTTCGCCTTTGCCGGTCCGATTATGCGGCGCATCGGCACTGCGCCGCTCCTGTGCATCGGCGCTGGCGCCGGGATTGTTCGATGGTGGGTGACCGGACTCAGCACCGACCTCGCAACACTCATCGTGGTGCAAATGCTTCACGCCGCGACTTTTGGCGCAACCCATTTGGCGGCCATGAACTTCATCCAGAAGGCGGTCCCGGAATCGATTTCGGCGACTGCGCAGGGGCTCTATTCAGCGATCGCCATGGGGTTGATCCTGGCAGTGGTGATGTCGAGTTCTGGCGCGTTATTTGCGGTTTCGCCGAGTGGCGCATTCTTTGCAATGGCGGCAATGTGCGTGGCTGGCGTGGCCGGCGCCTTGCTTTTGCATCGCTTGTGGAGCGGCGAAGAATTGACCATCGGCGCGTCGGTGCGCAAGCCGTTGTGATATATGCCCGCGCCGCTTAGTGGGCGCCGCTTTTCGCCGTTTCGCTCAAAACGAAATGGCGCCCGCAATAGGGGCAATCGACCGTGCCGTCGTCACCGATATGGAGGAAGACGCGCGGATGCCCAAGCGGTCCATCGCCGCCATCGCAGGCGAATTCTTCCGTTTCGACGATGATTGTCTCCGGTGGTTCCATTTCGCTTCGCATCCCGCTCGCTGAGTCGCAGCGGCATGATAATCACGGCGCGCCGGTGCGCAACCGTGATCACGGGCTTGCGGGCCGCGGCGGGCTGCAATAGGAGTGGGGCGTCACACGCCGGCACCGGAACCTTTTCAGACGGGATTTATCGCTATGGCCGCGCCCGCCGAACCATCACTCGCGATCAGTGCGCGCGACTTGCGAAAAACCTATCGCGGTCCGCCGCCGAAGGAAGCCCTGAAAGGCATCGATCTCGATGTGCCGCGCAGTTCGATCTTCGGACTGCTTGGGCCAAACGGGGCAGGCAAGTCGACCTTTATCAATATTCTGGCGTCGCTCGTCACCAAGACGTCCGGCAGCGTCGAAATTTGGGGCAACGATATTGATCGCGCCCGCCGGGCCGCGTCGAGCATGATCGGGATCGTGCCGCAGGAATTGGTGATCGATCCGTTTTTCACGCCCCGTGAAACTTTGGAGCTCCAAGCCGGCTACTATGGCGTGCCGAAAGACGCGCGGCGAACCGATGAGATTCTGTCCGCGCTTGGCTTGACCGAACATGCGGACGCCTACAGCCGCCGCCTGTCGGGCGGCATGCGTCGCCGTCTCATGGTCGCGAAGGCGATGGTGCACGACCCGCCGGTGCTCGTGTTGGACGAACCGACCGCAGGCGTCGATGTCGAGCTGCGGGTTCAGCTTTGGGACTATGTACGGGTTTTGAATGCGCGGGGCACGACGGTGGTGTTGACCACGCATTATCTCGAAGAGGCCGAGCAAATGTGCGACCGCATCGCGATCATCAATCACGGTGAGGTGGTTGCGTGCGACAGCACCGACACGCTGGTCCGCCGCCTTGACGAGAAAGAAATCGCGCTTGTGCTTGACCACGATATCGCCGACGTGCCGGCGGCGCTCAAGCGATTCAATTCGCAGCTTTCCGGGCCGCGGCGCTTGGTCGTGCGCTACCGTCCGTCGGAAACGCGGGTCGAGGAAATTCTCGCGGCGGTGGGCGGTGCGGGCCTCCGCGTCGTGGACCTGTCGACATTCGAGCCCGACCTTGAGGATCTATTCCTGTCGTTGACGAGCCGCTCCAACGCCGCGTAAACGGTCCCCCGCCGGCACGATCCGCGCTTTACCGCATGGCGCCGGTCAAGTAGGTTTCCCTTGGCGTTCAGCCATGTGCACCCGTAGCTCAGCTGGATAGAGCGCTGCCCTCCGAAGGCAGAGGTCATAGGTTCGAATCCTATCGGGTGCGCCAGTTTTTCAGCGATCGAGACGTTCACGAGCACTGCGGCGAGCATTGCGGCGTGATGAATTTGACCTGCGCGGCTTTGACCTGTCGCTGTGGTATTGTTGGAGCTCAATCGGGCCAATTGATCGGCCTCATTTTTGGCGAGACACCCATGTTCTTGTTGGCAAAACGGCTCGTTGCGGCGTTGGTTTGGGCATTGAGCATGACGTTGTCTGTTGCCGCGCATATGGTCGAGGATGGCGCGGTTCAGGTCATTCATCCTTGGGTCGAGCCGTCGGACGGTGAGAACAGCCGCGCTTTCCCGACCATTGCGAACGACGGAACCGAGCCCTTGATCCTGACGGGCGCGGAAAGCGCCGCCGCTGAGGCCATCGCGATCGTCGTTGATGGCCGCGAGGTCGCGAGGCTCGAAATCCCGGCGGAAGACGTCGTCCCCTTCGAGGTAGGCGAGGCTTACCTGCGTTTGGACGGTCTTAGCGCGCCGCTTGAAGAGGGCGGCGCGATTGCCATGACATTGAAATTTGAGGGGCGGGCGCCGATCGAAGTCACAGCGGTCATAGGTGAGGACACGGCGGCGCCGAATACGCTGGCCGAAGCGACGCCGAGCCTCAACCTCACGCACGACCCGATTCCGGCGATCGGCTGGCCGACCATGACTATGGATCTGGCGGTGTTGCCAAGCGCCGGCGAGGTCGATGTTTCGCCGGGCGATCCGGTGATTTTTGAACTCGACCGTGGGCCGGACGGAATTTATGCCATCAGCGCGATCTGGCGCGCCGATGACGCGCCGCCCGCGGCGGACGACACTATTCGCGCCACAGGCGTCATAAACGAAACCAATTAGAGCTTAGTCCGCGCGCCGGCGGTCTCCGCAACCACGCACGATCGCCGCCGGAGTCAGCCGATCCGCTTAAACGCGAAGACGCCGCCCGCAAGACCGACAAGCCCGACCGCCGCATAAATCCATCCGTGCCAACGCGGTTGGTCTTCCCGGTGCCGATCGGCAACAACCGGCCCCGAGACGCCGGCGATGCTCGGCAAGTCACCGTCGCCGCCCGCGACCAGCAATTGGCCCTTCAGGCCTTTTTCCATGTGCTGCGGAATGTCGCAGTGGATCAAATAGGTCTTGGCATTGCTCGGCACGATGAAGGTGCCGGATTTGGTCGCGCCGCCCGCCACCTCTAGGTGAAACATGCCTTGCGGGTAAAGGTAGCGCGGCAAGCCGTGCAGCATCCACATGTGCCGGACTTGGTCTTCGTTGATCAGCGTGACGGTTACGCGCGCGCAGGGCTCCACTTCGAACTCGTTTTGGTCATAGCCAAATATGGACCCGCGCTCGGGGCCGGCATGTTTCCGGCCGACGCGGATCGTGAATTCGTGATCGCCTGAAATTTCGGCGCAGTCGTCCGGTGGCGTGTCGGCATTGGCGTTCATCACCATGCCCTCGGCGTCGAGCGTCATGTTGTGATGGGCGTGCCCGTCGTGATCCATGGAGCCGTGGTCCATCGACCCATGGTCCATGGAGCCGTGATCCATATTGTCGTGGTCCATCCCGTCTCCGGCGGGCGCGGCTTCCACTTCCGTGCCGTCCGGCGCGGGCGTGATGGTGCCGATGCGGTAAATGCCGTCGGGCCCCCGTTCCAGCGTGAAGATGACCACGCTGCCGACGTCAATGCCGTCGAGGCTCGCGCGCTCGGACAGGCCGAGGTCCATGGTCATCGCTGGCCACCCGACGTTCGGGATCGGATCGTGGGTGAGGTTGACCGAGCTGCCGTCCGGGGCGATGGCGTGGATCAGGCCGGCGGCTTCGGCCTCCGTTTCCTGCGCGGCGACGGCAGACGCGCCAATCACAAAGACCGTCAGCGAAAGCCAAATAATGCGGGCGATAGATCTCATGCGTCCTCCTTCCGGCGCGGGCGGAACAGCACATAAAGAACCGCTAAGAGTAGGCCGATATCCAGCGCGAACAAAATCGTTCGCATGCGCACAGCTTGTTCGCGCGGTACGTCACCCAAGATGCCGAGCGGGTCGTAGGTGGCCCACACCGGCACCTCGCGGCGATAATATTCCGGCGTGAACAGCGGGGCCCAATCGACGCCCTGGACCTTGGGCCATCCGTCCTCGTCGAGGTACGACTCGTAGATGATCGCGCTGACATCGCCGCCGGGGCCCATGCCGTCGGTCGTCACCGCCATCTCGCGATGGTCATGCAGCAGCCAAATGCCTTCGCCATACGACCGCAATCCGTCATTCACCGTTTCGAGCAGCAAATCGACGCGCTGCGCCGGCGCGATCCACACGACGTCGCGCCGGAGTTGGGCGGCCGGATCGGCCTCGACGCCGTCGTAATGGGTGACCTTTGCTTTGTGGCCGTGGGTGTGCAGCGCGACGCCCTCCGCACCGCCGTTCAGCACGCGCAGCCGGATTTTCTCGTTCGGCTTCGCGACGATGGTCGATTCCCGGATCGTGTAGGGAAACGATCGGCCATTGAGCCGGAAGTAATCCGCCGTGCGCTCGGTAATGTCGTAGCGGCGGTGCGCTTGCTCAGCGATCACCCGGGGGTCGTTGGAGGTTTGGATGATCTCGTGCAGTTCGCGGTCAAGGTCTTGGTAGTGCAGATCATATTCCCGGTCATACGCTTCCCGGCTGGCCACCGACCGGACCCGCACCGCGCCGGCGCCGACGATTTCCGAGGCCATGTACGGCCCAACCGAAAAGTCCGCCGTCTGTGTGACCGCGCGGGGCGAGCCCGGGGCTCACATAATCGAGGACCAAGGACTCACGATCGCGGTCCGGGCGCCCGCGAACTACGTCGCGACGCGGCAACATCCTTTGATCATGGTCTATGCGCCGGCGGGTTTCGGTCCGAAAGGATCGGAACGCTTCGCCGACGATCTGACAATGCTTGCGACCCTAAATGGTTTCGTCATCGCCTATGTCGGCCATATCCCAATGACGCCATCGAACCTCGATCGCCTCGCTAGCGCTCACCGCCTGGTTACAGCGCTTTGGTGCACCGACCCGTCGCGCATTTTCGACCTTGGCCACTCGGACGGCGGCAGCGTGGCCGCAGGTTTGCGATTGATCGCGCCGGCATCGTTCGTGGCGGCGGGGTCGGTCGTCAGCGCTGCCGGGATCCGCGGACAGGACCTTAAGGGCTATGAATGTCCCGCTCCCCGCCCAATCATGATCATTCACTCCAAGCGAGATGAGTTGTTTCCCGGGTTTGGACAAGAGACTGCGGCATGGTGGGCTGCCTGCCATCAATGCCAGCCGGATTTGGGGCCGCCCCGGTCCGACGGTTGCCGCTCATTCGCCGGTTGCGCGCCCGGCGCGGACACCCTTATGTGCGAGACAGACGACGCCCACGCAGAGTGGCCGGCGCTCACCCAATCCATGCTCGCTTTCCTTTCGAAGATCGGCCCGCCCAATGACGGCAGCGTTGCTCCTTGAGCACTATTGTCCCGCAAGCCGTTGGTCGGTTTCTGGCTAGATTTTGCCGAACCAGGAGCCGATTCTGCAGGACCGCTTGTAGGGCCTACCCGGTCATCGGGAAAGTGTGACCGTTAGGATTTCGATCTTGGTCACGCGGCCCGAAACGCCGTGAGGGCGAACGATGACTTGGAGCGACCCTGTGGA
The DNA here is from genome assembly GCA_028289725.1 of Alphaproteobacteria bacterium. GTDB lineage: Bacteria > Pseudomonadota > Alphaproteobacteria > UBA7887 > UBA7887 > JAKZSU01. Next base: position 14,857 of record JANQOH010000022.1, on the reverse strand, counting down.
CGGCGCATCGGTCGGTTAATGCAAAAGCCGCGACGTTCCATGGATAGCGTGTTCCTTCATGCCGCCTCATTATCGCCGCACGCAGCGTCTTGCTCAGCCTCAGCGCGGTTTTGCGGTGCGATCCCCGCGCTTTGTCGAACCGACTCAGACTTCTCTTTCAGCACCTTCGCCTGTGCGTCGTCTCCGGTCTCTTGCAGGAGCTCCGCATAGTCGTTCAGCAAACTGAATAGTTCTTCCGCATTCGGGTACTCCAGTTTGTCGTACGCGTCGAGTGCATGGGCGTACCCCTCTAACGCGTCCGCGTACCGGCCCTCCCGTTCGGTCAAGCGTGCCAAATTGTAGAGGAGCGACGCCCGGCGGGGGTCCCGGCCGTCCGCGGATTCGGGAAGGGTATCGAGCGCGCGCGCAAAGAGGGCCGCGGCCTCGCGGAACCGACATTTCGACTTAAGGATAACGCCGAGATTGTTGTATGCCATCGCGGCCCGTGCGGGATCGGATTGCGGCGCCGTTTTGTACAACTCAACGACCCGCCAATAGATCTTCTCCGCCTCGTCGTAACGACCGGTTTGGTACAGGAGGCCGGCAAAATTACCGATCGCCGGGGCGATGGCGGGGTGCCGTGCGCCCACCGTCGCCTCATAGATGTCGATCGCTTCGGTGAGGGCGATCTCGGCAAGACCGATCGAGCCTATGCCCAAATAGAGGGATCCCAAATTGTTCAGCGTCGCCGCGACATGCGGGTGTCGGTTGCCGAACAGAAACCGGTAGGACACGAGAGCGAACTTGTAGTGTTCCTCCGCTTTGGCCGTCGCGCCTTTCAGCTCCATGAGACGACCCAAATTATTGTGGCTTTGCGCGGTGTAGCGGTGCCTTGGGCCATATTCATCGAGTCTCAGTTCCAGGGCGCGCGTCAAATATGCGCTTGCCTGCGAGAAGTCGCCGAGGCTCTGATAAGCCGCACCGATATTGTTTAAGCTCGCCGACAGTTCTTTTTCGTGACCATTCAACGATTCAGCGCGCTTGATGGCTTGCGTCAGTGTGTCGATCGCCGTGCCGAAATCCCCGGTTCTTAGCGCTTGTAAGCCCGCTGTGTTGAGGCGCAACCATTCGGCGTCTTGGGCGTAAACTGTTCCGGTACTCCAAAGGTTGGTGACGACAAATGTAAAAAAAGCGGCGCACAATCGGCGCCATCGCGATGCTGAATTCGAAGACACGTGCGACTACCCCTCTCAAGCGATCCCCAGCAATTTCGATCGCCTGACAACATGCGACCCGCGTTAACTCATGCCGCGAAAATTCAGTGTCGATGCCTCACATATTGGCCGGCATGGCTTTTCCTAAACTCTACGTTCGACGGGCATAACTGGATCTGATCGGATCATCAGATCAATTGAACCGACGCTTCATAAAGCGCCATCACATCGAACACCCGATTCTGGCTAAGGGGGCGGAACGAGGCAGGGCCTTGGGTATAGGTCTGCCATCCCGCAAGACCGGCCGAAATCGGCCGTTCGGGCGATCTCGCGCCAGCACGTCCGCCTTTGACGGTAATCCGGACCAAAATCCAGGACAGCGGCCATGTCGACCGCTAGCCAGAATCAGACTTTGGGTCCCTCTTTAACTGGCTGGAAACGGCTGCTGGCGAGGCCGCATTGCAGACGTAGCCTCAGTTCCTATCTCGCTGGATGCCTTTCGCTCCAATGGAGGTGGCGCGGGACCGGCGGCGGAATACGCGATTCGACTGAAGCTGAAAACCGAGAACGCGTCGCCGCGATTTTAGCGGCAGACGCCATAGATCATTTCCGACTTATGGCAACAGACGGAAGCAAAACGTTCGTTTCTCCCGAACGCGCCGAGGTTCCCTTAACGAGCAAGCCACCGGAAACCACGAGCGCGTGGTGGACGCGGCGGGTTCATCAACCTTCAGCATTCGAGCAATGGCAGTCCAACGCTGACCAACTTCCCGGTCCTCAATGCTCCTGCGGACAACACCGCGGTGCTTTCCGACACGACCGTCGCGATCGCCCTAAATGACGGCGCAATCCTCAGTTCCTAGCCGTGGCAGCATTGGGCGGGCTACGGCCCGCCCGGTGTTGGATCAAGGGCATCGATCCGCCTGCGCGACCGCAGCGCGTTGTCGCTTGCGGGTCCCCGCTACGGGACGATATCGGACTTCACCGCATGTGCTGAACCACGTCGAAGCCTTCGAAATGGGGACCTTCGAGATACATGTGCTTGTTGTTTCCGGCATTCTTGTGCGCGTCGCGGAACGCGTCGGACTTGGTCCAGGCCTCGAAGTCATCCCGCGTCGCCCAAATCGTGTGAGACGAATACAAGGTGAAGGTATCCGCATCGGGGCCGCGCAGCAGGTGAAATTCAACGAATCCAGGCGATTTGTTCAGATGCGTGTCGCGGTTCTTCCAAACCTGCTCGAATTCATCCTCGTGGCCGTGCTTCACTTGAAAACGGTTCATGGCAATAAACATCGGATCCTCCTGCGATCTCAATGGAATGGTTAGGCCGGCACCATCACCGGCCGATCGTGCGTCGGGTGCCGCATAACTGTGACGGGTATCCCGAACGTCGATTCAAACATCTCTTTTGTGAGCACCGTTTCCGGCACGCCTTCGCCGACGACGCGCCCTTGATCCAGCACATACAGGCGATCGGCATAGGTCGCAGCGATATTGGGATCGTGCAAAATCGTCAAAACACCGTTCCCGGCCGTTGCAAACCGCCGCGCCGTCGCCATAAGCGCATGTTGATGAGCAAGGTCGAGATTGTTGGTCGGCTCATCAAGCAGCAAATAAGACGCCGCATCGTCGCTTAAAGATTGGCCCAACCGCCATATTTGTGCGAGCACGCGCGCCAAATGTACGCGCTGTCGTTCGCCGCCCGATAATGTCGTGTAGAGCCGGTCGGCGAGATGGACGAGGTCGGTTTCGAGCAGGACCGCCTCCGCAATGCGCACGTCATCGCTGCGCTTGGTCCGACCGGCGTGTGGACTTCGGCCGAGCAGAACGACGTCAATTACGCGAAACGGGAAGGAAAGCAACGATGCCTGCGGAAGGACGGCGCGGCGGCAGGCGAGTTCTCTTTTGGACCAATTCTGCAATCGCCGGTCATCCAGTCCGACGTCTCCGAGGTCGGGCTTCAGCGCGCCCGAGAGCACGTGAAACAAGGTCGATTTACCGGCGCCGTTGGGCCCGATAACGGCGACGCATTCGCCCGGTTCGACGGTGACGGACAGGCCGCGCAATATATCGTTGCCGCCGAGCGTAAGCTCGATGTCTCTACATGCGAGCACTACCACATTCCCATATGCCGGCGGCGCGTCAGCAACCAAATGAAGAACGGGCCACCGAGGCAACTCGTCAAAATGCCGATCGGCAACTCAGCGGGCAGCACGATGGTCCGCGCAACCAAGTCGGCGACGAGCAAGAGTGTCGCGCCGAGGATGATCGAAGCCGGCAGTAAGGTCCGATGTCCAGGACCGATCATGAGCCGAACCAGGTGAGGGACGAGCAGACCGACAAAAGCAATCACGCCGGTAAGCGCGACTGATGCACCAACCGCCAAAGCCGCCAAGACGATGATCGTTCGTTTGAGCGTTTCGACACGAAACCCGAGATGCATGGCTTCGGTCTCGCCAAGCAAAAGTGCGTCGAGTTGGCGCGAAGCGAAAAGCAGAGCGAGCGTCGGGGCGATGACCAAGGGTACGGCCGGCAACAAGCGCTCCCATGTGACCCCGCCAAGGCTGCCGAGCAGCCAATATTCGAGATCGCGCAATTGCTGATCATCGCTCATGAAGACGAGCAATCCGATACCAGCGGCCGCAATCGCATTCATCGCAACACCGGCGAGAAGCATGGTGGTGACTTCCGTTCGGCCGTCATTGCTCGCGATGCGATAGACGATGAACGTGGTCAGCAGACCGCCCGCAAAGGCGTTCACCGGCAATACGTAGCCGGACAAGAATGCCGGTACCGCCAGAAGAAGCGGCGTGCCCAACACGATCGTCGCCGCGGCGGCCAGTGCGGCGCCGGTCGACACGCCGATGAGACCCGGGTCAGCAAGCGGGTTTCGAAACAGACCTTGAAGCGCAGCGCCGGCGATGGCGAGCGCCGCGCCTGAAATGATCCCAAGGCAGACCCGCGGCAAGCGAATGGAAAGCAGCACGGTCCGCTGCACGTCTTCGTAAGCGACACCCAACTCAATACCGAACTCTCCGGCCAGGATGCCGAGAACCTGAGCTGGCGCGATTGCGACCGCGCCATGACCGACTGCGGCAAAAAAAGCTATCGCTAGTCCGCCCGCCAACGCCCCGACGGCGAGCGCTGTCTTCTGTCGATGCCGATCGGAGAGCGCGACGATGTCGCTGACAACAGCCATTCAAATGTCGATCAGTTTTCGCGTTCAGCTAATGACAAACCCGGATGCAAAGCTTCGGCAAGCGAACGAAGCGCGTCCGGCGTGCGCGCTCCGAATCCAAGCAGCAGCAATCCGTCCATTACGACGACGCGCTGATTCTGACCGGCCGGCGTGTTTGCGATTTCCGGGCGGGCCAACAAAGTATCTTGACCGCCTAGTGCGCCGAGCGTCCGATCGGTCACCAAGATCACGTCCGGCGCCGCCGCGACCACCGCTTCAGGCGCAATCGGTTTGTAGTTCTCGAATTCATCTATCGCATTGCGGCCGCCCGCCAGTTCCACGATGTTCGCGGCCGAAGTCTCGCGTCCCGCGGCAAGCGGCGAACCGCTGCCCACGGACAGAAGAAAAAGGACAGAGGGCCGCTCTTCAATCGTGGCAATGCGTTCGGAAAGGCGCGTTAACGCGTCATCGGTCTCCGCGGCCAATGCCGCGCCCTCCGACTCCGCACCGAGGGCCGCAGCGACCATTGTGATCTTCTGGCGTACGCCATCCAATGTCGGCTCGTCGGGCACCATGACGATACTGGCGCCCGCGGACTCTAGCTGGTCGAGTACGGTCGGCGGTCCCGAGTCCTCAACGGCAAGAATAAGCGACGGGTCGAGCGCAATTATGGGTTCGGCGGCCAACTGGCGCATGTAACCAACGTTGGGCAATTCGCGCGCCGCCGCCGGATACAGGCTTGTCGTATCCACCGCCACAAGGTGGTGCTCAAAGCCGAGCGCATAGACGATTTCCGTAATCGAGCCGCCAATCGATATGATTTTTCCGACATTATCTTCGCTCGGCTCGTGCGCCATCGAGGATTGCGACGCTGCGATCAGACCAGCGAGCGCGAGTGCGGCAATCAAACTTGGACCTTTGGTTCGAGGTTTCGTCGTCATTGCATGATCAGTTTTCATGACCTTTTCCCCAATCATGTGGTTCACCACCTAATCGTGTAGCCAATGGTCGCTTTGAAGTTTCGGCCGGCTTCGGCGGCACCGGTAAAGACGCGCGTGTAGTTTTCGTCAAATATGTTGTCCACACCGAGATCGATGCGGAGACCTGAGAGAACGCCTTCAATCGGTTGCCATGCGAAATAAACATCGAAGACTCTGTAGGAGTCGCGGCGATCGTCCGGATCGTTCACTTTGTCGAATTCTCGCGCGAAAATCGCACGCCAACCGAGGATGGAATCGATTTCCGGAAACTTGACGGCGGTATTCAGCGTGAATTGATCCGGTGCAAGGAGTCCCAGTTTCGCACCAGTATCTTCGTTTTCTCCGTCGATCGATGAGAAACCGAAGCTGGCCAAGAAACGGGAGCCTTCGTAAACCGCTTCCAATTCGCGACCGATGAGTTCGGCGCGTGGCACGTTCGCGGAAACGGTCGTTCCGTCACAATTGCCCGGAATGAAAGGGTTACAATCGACGAATGGCGTCGGTTGGTTCACCGAAAGGTCGATGAAGTCCTCGCCCCATATTTCGAACCGCGACGCCTTGAGTTGGATGACGTCGCCGGGTTCAAAGACATCGTCAAAATTGAAGCCGCCGCCATATTCGAGCGTTCTCGTGCGCTGCGGCGTCAAATTTGGGTTGGACACGAAGCGGTTGATGATTCCGGGCCCGATCGGAATCGTGAAATGCACGCCGGTCAAATAGAGTTCATCGAAAGTCGGTGCGCGGAACGCATGTGCGTAGTTGACGAAACCGATCAGCCATTCAGTCGGCAAATAGCTCACACCGATGCGCGGTGAAATCTCGCTGTCGCTGTTGGAACCGGCAACGGAACTGGTGGTTTCAAAATCGTCGTAACGAATGCCGGGGATGACGATGAACTCTCCGGGGACAAAGCCGAATGCGTCATTGATGCTCAACTCCGCTTGCGCGAAGAGACCGTAGAATGTGGCATCGGCGTCCGGGACGCCGTCGCGCTCGCCTGAGCCCGCCGCGCCATCCTGCGTGTCGTCGTAGAATTCTCCGCCGTAGGTGAAAGTGGCGAAGAAGCTGTCGGAAATGTCGATGCGCGATCGGTTGTCAGCGCGAAAGCCGAACGTATTGACGTCGCGTTTGAGCACTTCGCCGATCGGGACTGGGCCAAGATTGTCGAGAAGCAGCTCATCCGTCTTGAAATCCGTGTAGTAGACGACGGCATCGACGTCCAAAAGATTGTTGTCGGGGTTCGTGTAACGGTACCCAACTTGAACCGTGTTCGATCGGATCTCCTTGTCCACCGAGTCGTCACCGCCGAGCCCCTGGCCATTGTTGGGTTCACGCGCATCATTGTTAAAGGTGATGAACGATGTCTCGATGCGATGGAAATCGCCGAGTTCGAAGCCGCCTTTCGCGAAACCGGCAATGATATCGTCATCGGAATTGCGCAGCTTGTTGCCGTCACCAAGGTCGATCGTGCCGGAGTCTCGCCGCGTGACGCTGCCCACCAAATCGACACCGTCGATCGGGCGCCCAAACGCGGAAAAGGTGCCATGATATTCTTCGTTGACGAACTGATAGCCGCCGCCTGTGGAGAAGCCGAATGTTTCACCCGGGCCCAAAAGGTCGGCTGCGTCGATCGTTCGGAATTCGATCACGCCGCCTGTGCCGCCGCTGCCATAGAGCGATGAAGCGGGTCCGCGCAGCACTTCAACTTCTTTCAATAGCGTCGGGTCGATAAAGAAACGCCCGTCGTGCGCAGATCCGAAATTCTGCCGGGCGCCATCGAAAATCAGGATGACGTCCGGGCCGTCGAAGCCACGAATGCTCGGTGTTTCGCCGGTCCGCCTCGGTCCCCCTGTAAACTCGACGTTTGGGACGAACTTAAGAATATCGTCCGGCGTGGACGGCTGTTGGAGCTTGATCGCTTCTTGTCCAATGACCGTCACCATTCCCGGATATTCGATGGCTTTGATCGGGTTGCGCGTCGCGGTCACCGAGATCTTGTCGAGTCGCATCATCGACGTATTGGCGCTGCTTTCTGACTCCGTTTCTTCGGACTCGGTTGGCTCACTCTCTTGCGCCGCACTCAATGCCGGCAGGGTCGCGAAAAGTAAAATCTGTACTCCAAACCAAAATTTTCTGGGAAATGACATGCCAGACCTCGTTCACTTTCAAATCTCTGAAGGTGTCCTGGCTGGCTGCCATAAGCCGCGGAGGCGATCGGTGGCTGGCTTGGACGGTTCGCCCGCCGCACCCCTTCGAGAATGCCATCCTCAGGGCCGGTAGGCTTTGCCTAGGTGTGTGTCGTCGCTACTTCGTGAGTATGAGTTTTCCTTTGCTCGTTAGGCGTAGCCGATACTGATCGCCCTCGTGATCAACGATGACTTCGGTCGATCCGGCAAACAGCTCCTGACTGGAGAAGCGGCGGCCGCTCGATTGCCCGCCCGACGGCGTTGGAACCTCTGTGCTGCTGTGTCCCGGGCCGTCCGACGGCGAATGTCCTTTTTGGCTTTGCACTCCCGAAAACGCCTAGTTGACGTGCCTCGCCGACGGCACTTTTGCCTAAATCCCGCAATTGAATTATTGCAAGTGAGAACTATTCGCAAGACTTTTCGGCTGCGACCCCTTAGGCATCTGCGATTTATCGCGGTCAATTCAGAAAAAACTCAATCGGAACGACGACCTCAAGACGCGCGCCGGAGAGGGAGTCCGGCATTTTGGGCAGGGGCTGGGCGACTTGGATCATTTTGATGACGGCGTCGTCGAGGGTGGCATGCCCGGAGCTTTGATCCAGCCGAAAGTCGATGACGCGGCCGTCGCGATCCATCACAAAGTAAAGATGAGCGGTGCCTTGTTGGCGGCGCGTCTTGGCCCGGCGTGGGTACTTTTTGTGCCTTTCTAGCCATGCCTGTAGGACATTCATGAAATCGCGTCGGGCGGTCGGATCCCCGGCACCGCTTGTCACATCGGCGTCGCCCGCATTCGCGCTGTCGGATTTGGCGCCCGCCCCACCGGCGCCCAAGGCCGAAGGATTGATGGCGGCGTGCTGCGTTCCCGTGGAATTGGGTTGCGCCGGATTCGTCCCGTCCGCATTGGATTCGAACCGGGCGGTTTCCACTTCATTTTTGGTCGTCTGAGCCGGCGTGTCGGTCACCACGCGGTCAGACGGACTTTCGGGCGCCTCCGGTCTCGTTTGCTCGATCGGACGGGGGACGGATGTCTCAACCACAACCGCGCTTGTTTCCGCGGCAGTGTCGGCACGGACCGGCGGGATGGGCTTCGACCGTGGTCGGGGCGACAGCGGCGGTGCTTCGGCAAGCGCCGTTGTCACGACCTCTGGCTCTGTCGTCGTCGCGGAAACCGGCTCAAGGGCTGTTACTGGCGTCGGCAATTCCGCCGACATGACCGCCATATCAGTGACGATGGCCGCGTCGCCTGGCATGTGTCCCACCTTCACGGCGACGTCGTCGGGAAAGCGTGCCCGAACCGTCTGCACTGGTTCCAATTTTCCTGCTTCCGCGAGTTTGCCCGCGGCTGGCATAGCCGTGGCTTCTAACGGCATAATTTGCCGGGCCGCATGAGGCTGATGCGTGGGCAAGTCCGTTGGTATTTCTGTTGCTGTCGGCGCAACCGTCATCATGTCATTGACGGCCGATAGGGCATTGGGCGGTGCCTCGAGCGCTTCTTGAACTTCGGCCTGCCTTGCTTCTTGCGGCTGACCTAGTGAATTAGCCTCTTCGATTGATGTGGATTGCGCTGCGTCGGATCCTGGCCTGCCGCCCGCCAGGCCAATCGATGCGACCAAGCCGCCAAGATCTTGGGCACCGGATTGAGCCGGTTCCGTATGGAGCGCCAACGCAAGCCCAGCGTGAATCAATAGGGCTAGGGCGATAGCGAAAACCCAATGGCGGCGCGACGGACTCATGAGCCCGTATCTTTAACCGTCAGCATGGCAAGTTTTTCGACGCCCGCTTCCCGAAGGAGTTCCATGACCTCGACGACCCGGATGGCTTCGACTTGCCCGTCCGCTTTCATTCGAACCTTGAGGCCGTCGTCGGATGACAGGCGCTCTGTCAGCGCCGATAGAATCTCGGCTTCGATCATCACCGTGCCGTCGAGTGCCAAACGGCCGTCTTGACCAATCGCGATCATGGCTTCTTGAACACCCGCTTCGTCATCGCTCGACGAGTGCGGAAGCTCGATTTTAAACGGATCCGGCGCCGTCAATCGCCCAGCGACCATAAAGAAGACCAGCAACAGGAAGACGATATTGATGAGCGGCAGAATGCGTTCTTCATCATCCTTTGCCCGGCGCTTCGGAGCATGAATCAGCGGCATCCAGCTCACCCTCCGCCATCGCGCATGAGTGCTAAATCGGAAACGCCGATCGCAGTAAGTCGATCGAGCACCTGCACCACATTCTGCAGAGCGATGCCGGGGACAGGCTTCACCAGCACGCGCTGTTCAGGTTCTTTAGCGAGCCGGTTTGAAATTCTGTCCAACATGGCCTCGATGCCGATCGGTTCGCCGGATAACCGAAATCCGTCCTGGCGGACTTCGACGAGGAGGGTGTTCTCGAGGCCGTCGCTCCCCGCGGCTTTGCCTGGCGCCGAGAGGTCGATCGACCGCCAATCGTGAAAGCTAGACGCCAACATGAAGAAAACCAAAAGTATGAATACGACGTCGATCAGAGGCGTCAGTTTAATGACGCCGCTCCGGCGCGCGGGGACCGCATAAGCGCTAGCCAGCGTAATGTGTCGTGGCGGGCTGGCCATGGTGTGGCGCTTGATTGAGCGGCTGCATCGCGACGTTGCCGAGATCCATCGACAAATCGTAGGTGAATATGCGCGTGATGGCGTCGTCCATGGCGTGCGCCAGTCTTTCGACCCGGCGCTCGAACCAATTCAGCATCGCGACGACCGGAATCGCGACCGCCAATCCGACCGCCGTGATCAACAACGCCTCCCAGATGCCCCCGGACAAGATCGCCGGATTGACCTGATTGCCGGCGGCTTCCAACTGTCGAAAGGCGTCGATCATGCCGAGCACCGTGCCAAACAAGCCGAGCAACGGCGCCAGACCGCCGATTACTTCGAGCGCACGCAACCAACTGCGGAGATTTTCGATAACCTCCGCGCCGTAACGCACGATTTCCTCGCGCACCGGCGCCTCTGGCAAGCCACGTTGTTTGCCGCGCATTGCACGCGCCAAGGCTTGGGCGACGGGGCCGCGCGATCGGCTTGCGATCGCCATCGCTTCGGCTAAGTCGCCCGCGTTCCACCGGCCGAGAATGCGATGAATGGTGCGTCGGTCGCCAATCTGGGCACTCCGAAACTGCCAGAGCTTCACAAGAATGATGGCAAGCGCCACGATCGACAGAACGATCAAGATGCCGACCACCGGTCCGCCATACTCCAACGCCCTGGCGACGATGGCTCTTAAATCGTCGATCGCACCTATCTCGGCCAGTGTGTTCATCACTTCACAAACGCGACTTGACCGCGCGCCGAAGTGGAAATGAGATCCAAGCAATCGTCCCGCGATCCGGCCGCGTCGGCGCAAGCCAAATCGCTGTTAAGCAAGACCCGGCCGATGCCCTCACAAGCCATGTCATCGATCTCGAAAACCTTCAGGCTGGTCTTTCCGGCAGGCAAGGGCGCGACCTCTACCGCCAGCCGTTTGGCCACGATGCCTTCGACGTCAAACATGACCAGATCCAGCTTCAACGCATGAAACGCGTCGTTCGTGCCGTTCTCCAGAACCAGATACGCCCGACACGCGCTTTCGTGGGTTTCCAATTTGTTGAGTTCAATGCTGACGCTCGACGATTCGGCAAGCGCTGCCTGAGATACCAGCGCCGAGAAAAGCACAACGCCTAGCCCACGCATCATTTCCACACCCCGGTTCTAATCGGCCCAGATGACATGCCCAAAGAGCTCTCTTCGCTGGATTGAGCCAAGCAACTGCCTACGCTTGGGCGGCGGTGATCCTTGGCTCAAATATGCGAATGCGTCGCATTGTCATCATAGAAGTGCGACCAATACAAGCGCTTTCGGTTCCGATGATCCCGACGCCTTACCGTGGGATACCTTCGTACCGGCGCGGGGGTGGGTGCCAAAGTCGACAAGCGAATGGCCGGGAGAAAGGCGTTCCTTGACACTGCTGGATGGATTAAATATTGAATTCAGTATTCGGTATGTGTGCGGCTTTTGGTAAATGAAGGCAATAAGGACGGCTCCGGAGCTCAGTGAGCAGGTGTATCAAGCGATACACGACGGGATTTGCGACGGGTCTTTGGGACCCGGCGAGCATCTGGTGCAGGAACAATTGGCCATGCGGCTCGGCGTCTCGCGCCAACCGGTTCAGCAAGCCATGGCCCGGCTTAAGGCCGACGGCTTGGTCGAAGAGGTCGGCAAGCGCGGCTTGCGCGTCGCCGAATTGGACTTGGGATTGATGCGTCATCACTACGACGTGCGCGCCGCGCTGGACGGGCTGGCCGCAAGAGCGGCCGCAGGACGCGCGCGCGACGATGCCGCGATTGCGGCGCGGATCGACCGCGAGGGCCAGGCTATCCTCGCAGCCGGCGAAGCCGCCGTGGCGAAAGGCGACACGGCAAAACAAATCCGGCACGACGAAGCCTTTCACACATTTCTCTACAGCGTCTCCGGCAATCCGTTGATCGCGCAAACGGCGGAACCGCATTGGCGTTTCTTGCGCCGTGTCATGGGCGATGTTTTGCGCCGTGCCGAGGCGCCAAAAACGATTTGGCGGGAGCACGCCCAAATGCTGGAGGCGATCGTCGCGGGCGATGCCGCCACAGCGGAGGATCTCGCAACACGCCATATTCGGGCGGCAGCGGACGCCTTGGAAACCGCGTTGCGTGAAAACTCGTCGTCAAGCGAACTGGCAAACCATGATTGAGAGTGAACGGTCATGATCGCACCTCTTACGGTCGGCGAGACACTCACCGCCCAAGCGCGCCTGCAACCGAACGCGATCGGTGCGCGCGACCTTGAACGATCGATGACCTTTCGCGAGTGGAATGCGCGGGCGTGCCGCTTGGCCAACGGCTTGCTGGGTCTCGGGCTGCGGCACGGCGACCGCGTGGCGGTGTTGGCCTATAACCGTGTCGAATGGGCCGAGATCTTTACCGCCGTCGCGAAAGCCGGGCTGGTCGCCGTCCCCATCAACTTTCGGCTGACCGCGCCCGAAGCCCAGCACATTATCGAGGACAGCGGCGCCCGGGCCGTTCTGGTCGAGCAAGATTTGGTTGGCGTGATTGAAGAGGCGCGCGCGGACCTATCGATCTCGGAAGGCAACTATATCTCGTTTGGCGGCACCGCGCCGCCGACCAGTTACATAGCATACGAAATACTGATTGAAAGCGCCGTGGACACCGAACCGGACCAAGCGGTGACCACCGATGATGCGTGGTGCCTGATGTATACGTCGGGCACCACCGGCAAACCGAAAGGCGCGATCCGAAACCACCGCGGCGTCGCCATGCTCGCGCTCATGACCGAAGTGGAGCTCGGCGTCAATCGCGGCGACGATGCGTTATTGGTTATGCCCATGTGTCACGCCAACTCGCTTTATTTCTTTACGTCATTTCTCTATTGCGGCGCGACGGTGACAATTTTCTCGCGCAAGAGCTTCGATCCGGCGCTGTGCCTGAAGACTTTCAGCGAAACCGGCGCGACCTTCACCTCGCTCGTGCCGACCCACTACAATTTGATGCTCGACGTCCCGGCGGCGGAGCGCGGCAAGGGCGATTTCGGACGCGTCGAAAAACTCATGGTTTCGTCCGCGCCCGCGACGGTCGAGACCAAGCAAGCGATCATGCAGATGTTCCCGAACTCGGGCTTGTTCGAGCTTTATGGCTCGACCGAAGCCGGATGGGTGACCTTTCTGCACCCCGACGAACAGTTGAACCATCTTGGCACGGTTGGGCGCGAGGTGGTCGGGTCCGCGCCGATCAAATTCCTGGACGATGACGGCAACGAAGTGCCTGACGGAGAGCCTGGCGAGTTGTTTTCATGCGCGCCCTATTGCTTCGATGGCTATTGGAACCTTCCTGAAGCGACGGCCGAAGCCTTTCGCGGGAACTATCTCAGCGTCGGCGATATCGCGCTGCGCGATGAGGAAGGCTATGTCCGGCTGATCGACCGCAAAAAGAACATCATCATATCGGGCGGCGAAAACATCTACCCGTCGGAAGTCGAAGCGGCCCTTGCGAGCCATCCTGCGGTGCAGGACGCGGCGGTGGTCGGCGTCCCGGACAAAAAATGGGGTGAGCAAGTGACGGCGGCCGTGGTGTGCCGGCCGGGGCAATCCTTATCCGAAACCGATTTGGTTGAGTGGTCCCGGCAACGGCTTGCCGGCTATAAGCGGCCGCGGTCGGTCGTGTTTCTCAACTATGAGGACATGCCGCGCAACGCGACCGGCAAGATCCTTCACCGCGAATTGAGAGCCATCGTTTCCGAACGCCGAAAAGCGTCCTGACCAGCCGCTGGTAACAATAAGACAGGGATAAGCTTCATGTCCGATCACTCAGCCGATGTAGAGCGGTCGAGCGCCGATGCGATCGCGCGGCTATTGAAAGCGCGCGGCGTTTCCCGCGTGTTTGCGCTCTGCGGCGGCCACATCATGCCGGTTTGGATGCGCCTCGACGCGCTCGGCACCGATATTGTCGATGTCCGCGATGAACGCGCCGCGGTGCACATGGCGCAGGCGCATGCCGAAGTGACCGGTGGACTCGGCGTCGCATTGGTCACTGCGGGCCCGGGCCTCACCAACGCCATGACCGGCATCGCCAATGCCCACGTGTCGCGCGCGCCAGTTCTCGTGCTGTCCGGCGTGCCGCCGCGGCCGCAGGAAAATCGCGGCGCGCTGCAGGACATTGACCACACTTTGCTGCTCCGTTCGATCACGCGTTATGCCCGCACCGTGCGCGAACCGTCGCGCGTGCTGGCCGAGTTGGATGAAGCGGTGGCGTGCGCCCTTGGCGAAGCCGGCGAACCGGGCCCGGTCTTCATCGATTTCCCGACTGACTGCTTGCGCGCACCGATACCCGACGCTTTGTTGCTCGACGAACATATCGAGGCGAAACCGCCACCACGCGCCTTTCCCGACCCGGACGCCGTGGCGCGCGCCGTTGACCTCTTGTATGCCGCGAAGCGCCCGCTGGTGATTTCGGGTCGCGGCGCGCGGGGCGCCGGTCCCGAATTGGTGCGTCTGCTCGATCATGTCGGTGCGGCCTATCTCGATACCGGTGAGAGCCGGGGTCTGGTGCCCGATGATCATCCGTCTGTGGTCGCCGCCATGCGCGGTCGCGTGATGGGCGATGCCGACTTAGTCGTTACCCTAGGCCGGCGTTTGGATTTCCAATTGGCCTATGGTTCGCCCGCCATTTTTGGCGAGGCGCAATTCCTGCGTCTCGGCGATGTCCCCGGCGAAGTTCGCGATAACCGGCGCGGCGCGGTCGAGATTTTCGCCGACACCGCCGCCGCGCT
>JANQOH010000002.1 GCA_028289725.1 Alphaproteobacteria bacterium | reverse complement strand
ACTTCCTCGCCACCGGCGGTTTCGGATGGGTGGTTCATGGTCACGGCCTCAGCGCAGAGATATGGTTCGCGAATGAACGTAACAGCATGGGCAAGGCGGCTCAATTTCCGCGCACGAAAGCGGCGGCCTGACGCGCCGGACCTGCCCTTCCTCATATTGATCACTGATCGGCACAGAATGCCAAACCCTGTGGCGGCGGTGACACGCCTTCCAAAAGGCGCCGGCGTATTGGTGCGCGACTACGATCATCCTGACCGCAAGAAATTGGCCCATCGGCTCGCGCGTATTTGTCGCCGCCGTCGTTTGTGTTTGTTGATCGCTGGCGACGCACGGCTCGCTCGGCAAGTGAAGGCTGACGGCGTGCATTTGTCCGAAGCGGCCATGCGCCGCGGATCGACGTTGGGCAAATTGCGTCCAACACTGGTGACGGCCGCTTGCCACAACCGCACCACGCTGCACCGTGCCGTCTCACGCGGAGCAGACGCTTGCTTATTGTCCCCCGTATTTCCGACTGACAGTCATCCTGGCGCAGCGGTCCTCGGCGTGCGACGCTTTGCCGCCTTGGCGCGACGCCTGAACGCACCGGTCTATGCACTCGGCGGTATAAACGATCTGACCATCCGGCGTCTGGCGGGTACCGGGGCGTGGGGCATTGCCGCGATCGGTGCCTTCGCGGGGCAGGATTCCGGTACCCGATCCCAGGTGCTATAACTCCGCGCCATGAGCAACAAGCTGGAACGCACGTTGGAAAAGGCTGTTGGCTTGCTTCAGCAAGGCCGATTCGCCGATGCCAAGCCTTTGGTCGTTCCGTTGTCGCGAAAAGCGTCCAAGCATCCGCTGGTGTGGAACATGCTGGGCATCATTGCCTCGGAAGAGGATGACTTCGACCGGGCGGCCGACTGCTTTCGCAAGGCTACAAAATTGGCGCCGCGCGATGCCGATTTTCACAACAATCTCGGCGAGGTGTACCGCAAGGTCGGCCGGAACGAGGACGCGCTGCCGTGTTTTCAAGCGGCATTAAGGCTTCAACCTGCCCATGCCGCAGCGCATAACAATATCGGTGCGGCGCTCAACGCGCTGCATCGCGAAGTCGAAGCGGCGGATCATCTGGCCAAGGCGATCAAGCTCAGACCGGACAATTTCGAAGCCTATACCAATCTTGGCATTGCCCTGATGAACCAGCAGAAGCCGCATGACGCGGTGCCGTGTTTTCAGCAGGCCTACCGGTTGAACCAAGACAATCCGGAATTGCTGACGCAACTCGGTGACGCGCTCGAGCACGACGACCGATTTGAGGAAGCATACGAGCTTTACAGCCGGGCGCTTGAAGCCAAGAACAACACAGAATTGGTTGTCCGAAAGGTTCGTAACTTGGATCGCCGTGGTCGTAGGGACGAGGCCTGGGATCTCCTGCAGACCGTCTTGGAGGACGAACCGACTCATCCGGGCGTGGCGTGTCAGTTCAGCAAGCTTGGCCAGCGCCGTGGCTTGGCCGGTGAAGCCGTGACGCGCTTGCGTCGTGCGTTGGAGCCGCCTGACTTGCCGGCGGATGCACAGAAAATGATCTATTTCGAGCTTGGCGCGCTCCACGATTCGCTTGGTCAATTCGATGCGGCATTCGACGCGTATCAGCGGGGTAATGCGCTGAATGACCGTCCATACGATCACCAAGGTGCGCTCGACACGCAAGCCGCGATGGAGGCGACCTATTCGCCTGGTTGGCAATCAAAACTTGCCCACGCGCGTAATCGTTCCGACAAACCGGTCTTCATTGTCGGCATGCCGCGCTCAGGCACGTCGCTCGTCGAACAAATTATCGACTGTCATCCGCTAGCCCACGGCGCCGGCGAGCTAAGCTGGCTCGGCGACGCCTCGCGTGCCATTGCCGGGCAATCTGGGGATGAGGCTGGCTATCCGGCTTGCATGGCTTCGATCGACAGCACCGCGCTGGACCGCTACGCGAACGAATTTCTCGACTTTGCGTCAGAGATATCGGACGGGGCGCAGCGGGTGACCGACAAGATGCCGCACAATCATCGGCATCTCGGACTTATTGAGCAGCTGTTTCCGAATGCCCGCATTCTCCATTGCACGCGCGATCCGATCGACACCTGCCTTTCATGTTATTTCCAAAGCTTCTATACGGGTCACGCCTATAGCTTTGATCTGGAAGCCCTTGGTCATCATTTTCGCCTTTACGAACGGGCCATGGACCATTGGAAGCGCGTATCCAACCTGCCGATAATGGAAATCCGATACGAGGACATGGTCGCGAACCAAGAGCAAATATCGCGTCGAATGATCGAGTTTGTCGGCCTTGCGTGGGACGATGCCTGCTTGCGCTTCCACGAATCGTCGCGGCGTACACTGACAGCAAGCTATGACCAAGTCCGTCAGCCGATTTACCGGGCGTCCGTCAGTCGGCACCGAAACTACAGCCAGTATATTGGACCGCTCTTGGACGCCCTGGGCAGATCTGACGCTCCCAATGCGGCTTGAACGGTGAGTCCGGCGGTGGACAATTTTGGTCGGGCCCTCGACGCGCATCGCCGCGGTGAGATCGACCAGGCGGACGGCCTATATCGTCGGATCCTCGCCAAATCACCGCGTCATGCCGGCGCGCTGACGCAATTGGGTCTGATCGAGCAAGCGCGAGGGAATGTCGGACAAGCGCGAAAGTTGCTTGAGAAGGCCGCAAGCATTGAGCCGGACAATCCGAGCGTACGGAACAGCCTTGGCCAAGTCCTATTGGCGCAGGACAAGCCGGACGCCGCCGCCCAAGAGTTCCGCGCCGCCACGTCGAGCGAACCGAATTTTGGGCCGGCCTGGCACAATCTCGGCTTGGTCAACGCAGCACAGGGGGACTTCGCCAGCGCCGTCGAGAACTTCCGTAAGGCGCTTCCAACCAGCCCTGGCGATGCCAAGCTGCTGCTGAACCTCGGTCATGCCCTCGCCGAGACGGGAGCCTTCGACGAAGCGGTGGATGTCTTGCTGAGCGCGGTCCGGTTGCAACCGGCGGTCCCACAAATCCGTCTGGCCTTGGGCGATGTTCTGATTCACGCGGGCGACGCTGCCAAAGCGATTTTCCACTATCGTGAAGTAGAACGTCTGGTGCCGGGCAATCCGGCTGGCCCCCATCGCCTAGGTACCGCCATGCAGCAGATTGGCGATGTCGAGGCGGCGATCGCCGCTCTCAAGCGGGCGCGCGAATTGGCGCCCGAGAGCGCGTCAATAAAGTGTGACCTGGCTAATGGTTACGCGATGTTGGGTGATTCAGACGCAGCGCAGGCCTTGTTTGCAGAGGTGGCGAGATCTTCGGATCAGCCGTCTGTAATCGGCGTTGCGGCTCGTGGCCTGATTGCCGCCGGTGATATCACCACCGCGAGCGACGTTCTGTCTCCGTTCGCACAGGTTGAGGACGCTGCGCCTGACATAGCGATAGCAACCGCCGAGACGGCGCGCGATGCGAGCGCGTTGAGCCGGGCCAAAGCACTTCTGGAAAGTGCACTGGAGCGGGCCGAACCGAACCAGCAAGCCGCGATTCTATATGCGCTCGCCGAAACCGAGCATCGCCGCGGCGATACCGACCGTGCGTTTGGGCATGCATCCGATGCAAACCGCCTGAAAAGCGCCCGTTTTAACGCGGCTCGCGAAGCGGAACTCGTTGATCGCATTATCGAGTCCACAAGCAATCACGCGTTCGTCGCCGATCGGTCCGGATCGTCGGACGGGCCACGATTGATATTTGCGGTTGGCATGCAACGGTCCGGGCTTCGTCTTTTCGAATCTCTCATGGCAACACAACCTAAAGTCGCTGGTTTGGGTCCAGCGGGCGCCATGCAAGCGACGGTTAATGCGATCGGCGCGGGCGGCTTTGATTATGTGGATAAGTGGTTGGAATTAGAGGATGATGCATTGGCGTCCATCGCTGCATCACATATCGAGCGGGTCCGGGCGCGGACTGAGGCAGAAATTGTCGTGGAGGCAGTCCCTGGAAATTTATTCCATGTTGGGTTGATTCGGCGCCTATTTCCGCAGGCGTGGTTCGTGCTTTGCGAACGCTTGGCTGCGGATCGTTGCTTATCGTGTTATTTCCAGGATTTCGCGGGGGCAAGCCCCTATGCCTACGACCTTGAATCGCTGGGTCACCACGCACGGTCCACGGACCGGCTGAGCGCCCACTGGCGGACCCAGTTGGGCGAGAGCCTCGTCACGATTGATTTCGAGACGCTGATCGACGCGCCTGATGCAACTTTGGATGACGCCCTCAGGTCACTCGAATTGCCCTCCCTTGTCGGCCCTGTGACGCTGATCGATTCGCAACGCGTTTCGTGGCTGAAGCGCCACACTGACTACGTGCATCACCTGGGTCCGTTGATGGCAGTCTTGGGTCCCGAAGTCCCGAATTCAGCCGCATAATTGGCGGTTCGGAATGGTTTTTGTGGCGATTTTGCCACAGCGTGGCTCTAATGGGGCATCAACACTCGACGAGTCGTTGCTTTTAGCCTCTACAAGATATTTAAACAAACCTGCGCTTTTGCATCGCGCGAGGCGGATGGTGCGGGTGTCATTCGCTCCTTGGGGGGAGCAATCCTGTTTTCACCGCCAATGTCGAACTGGGGTCAGTTAGGCGGACCCAGTCTAAAGTTTTGATGCGGGTCTGCTTGACCCTTGTGTGGAGGTCGAAAGACGGATGAAAAAGTATCTTCTAGGTACAAGTGCGCTGGTTGGTGCATCCGTTGTGGCAACGAGCGCCATGGCGATGCCGATCCAGTCGAAATCTGAGCTCGGCACACCGATTCTGACTGCGTCGATGGTGGCGCAGTGGGAAGCCGGTATTGCCAGCAATGACAACCCAACCGCTTCCGCGAATACGCGCGACGGCGGTTTCGTCAATGGTCGGTTCGCTGAAATCTTCTTCAACGGTGAATTGACTGCTGATAATGGCCTGGTCTACGGCGCGAAGATCCATTTCGGAACGGGTACCGTTCAGAGCAATGGCTTCCCTGGCCGTGAGTACATCTACCTGTCCGGTGGCTGGGGCTCGATGGAGTTCGGTAACTGGATTGGTGCTGACTCGGGTTTGAACCTGTGTCTGACGTGTAACACCTACGCTGGTTATGGTGGCTTGGACACGCCGTGGAAGAGCTACATCATTAATCCCGCCGCCGATGTCGGTCAGTCCGGTCTCCGGTTCCGCAACGGTTCGGTGAACCGGATGTGGTTCGACCAGTCGGTCAAGGTGACGTACTACACGCCAGTGTTCGCTGGCTTCCAGGCCGGCGTCAGCTACACGCCGCAACGGAATGCCTTCGGCGCCCAGCCGGGTGGCACGTTCGTTGAGAACAATGGCCAACATAACGACATCTTGGGCTTTGGTGCTCAGTGGAACGGCGACTTCAGCGGCGTCGGCCTTGCTGTTTCGGCCGTCGGTGCGGTGAGTGATGGCTTCCTGACCGCCGCGACACCGAACACGACCAGCACGAATGCGCTTCGTGATGTGACCGGTATTGGTTACTACGAAATTGGTGCGGTCGTGCGTTACGCTGGCTTCCAGTTCGGTGGTAGTTACTGGGATGAAGGTACCGGTGGTGCCATTAAGGGCCGCGACTACAACTTCGAGTCCACGGGTTGGACCTTGGACGCTGCGTACTTCTTCGGACCGTATGGCATCGAACTGCAGTACGCGAGCACCGAGACGACCTCGGCGAACCGCATTATTACGGCCGCTATCGCAGGCACGCATAATGGCACAGGCGCCACGGGCCTCGGCGTTGCACCGTCGGCTCTTAGCGAAAGCTACGACGTCGACATGTGGGCAGTCAGCTTTGGCTACAATGTGGCCCCGGGCCTCAAGTGGTACGCTGAAGTGGTTGGCGCGGACTTTGACCATGGTCTGAACACGGTCTGCCAAGCCGCGACCGCAGCCTGTAACGTCAACGGCGACAATGACGCTGTTGCGGCGATCACGGGTCTCGTGTTGAGCTTCTGATCACGCGCTACAGTCTCGACTCTGATGGGGGCGATAGCTATGCTGTCGCCCCTTTCTTTTGGGGGCGATTCGGTGCCGGTTTGGCGCGATTTTTTGAGAACGACCGGGGATGAGCGGAATGGCGATGTCGAGATTTAAGCGGCCGATTTTTGGCCGAATTTTCACATTTGCAGCGGCGATTGCATTGAGCCTGGGGCTCACGGCATGTGGCTCTGACAATCCTGATGTCAAAGCCGAATATCCGTCCGGCAATGACTCCGCCTGGGGCACATACAGCAATCGCGGGGATCAGGGTGAAATTCGCGACCAAAGCCTATTTGGCGGCGACGGCATGGTTCTGTTCGGCGGCCCGGATTACAACCCTGATCAAGGCGGCGGCGCCGGAATCGGCGTAAATAGCTTTCTCTGGCGTGCCTCGTTGGACACGC
>JANQOH010000422.1 GCA_028289725.1 Alphaproteobacteria bacterium | reverse complement strand
CCTTCGAAGATGCGCAATCGCGTGGCGAAAACGAGCGGTTGGAGCCGGGCAGGGGCGAAACCGCTGCCGGCAAACAAGAAGCCTTGCGCCGGTCCCTTGGCGAGGCGATGCGCCAACTCGGCGAGCGCGGTCAGGAAATTCCTGACGCGTTGGGCCGAGCCGAACGTCTCATGCGTGATGCGCGCGACGATCTCGAGCAGGGCCGGCCGGACCGCGCGGTCGATCCGCAAGCCGAAGCGCTGCAGCAACTGCAACAAGGCGCCGAGGCTGTGATGAACGAAATGATGGCACAACAGGAAGGCGAGCGGCCCGGTCAAAGCGGCCAGCCGCGCCGCGCTGAAGACGGACGCGACCCGCTCGGTCGGTTGCCGCCGGGTGATGGCGATGATCCGTCTGGATATGTTGAGATCCCACGCAAATCCGACGTGCAGCGAAGCCGGGAAATCCTCAACGAACTATATCGCCGGGCCGGAGAGCGTGGTCGCCCGGAACCGGAGCGCGAATATATTGATCGCTTACTGCGCTGGTATTAGCCGGCCGGGGCGGCGCGCTTTATTCGCGCGCCGCTGACCGCTCCAAAGACGCACCGATTTTTGGCACAGGTTCGGACGAGAATCCGAGCGCGGCGCCCGTGGCGTTGGCCGGCGGCGCTTCGCGGCGGGTCCGGAACGTGACGATTTCATTGGGCATCATGTTTAGATCGGTCGGCGCAAAGACCCAGTCGGTCAAAATTTCCTGATCGTCATCGTGTAGGGCGACACGCAGCATGGGGACTGCCTTCACATCGCTTGACACGTTGACGATATCGCCCTCGATGACCAATCGCGGTCCCTCGGGGCTCGCTTCGTACCGCGCGCGAATGTCGCGAAGCTCCAGGCCCGCGGACGGGCTCGACAGCGGCAAATTTACCATGGCGTAGAGACGTTTGGCCGGCGGCCACAATTCGACGATGTAATCCGCCAACAAAATGGTGCCCGCGATCACCGCGACCGTCGCGCTGGCAAACGCTGTCCACCCCATCCATCCGCTTGATGGGCGATTCGGCCGACCGGCCGGTCGTGTCGCCACCAGTTTGGCCGCAGGTTCCATTTCCGGAACCTCGATTTGCTCGGGCTCCACTACTTCTTCAATCGGCTCCTCGACCGGAAACTCCGGAAGATCATCGGCCGCGTCTTCAATCTCGGGTAGGTCCGGCATCGCGTGCCATTGGTGGCCGCACGCGCTGCATCGCACGGTTCGTCCTTCCGTTCCCAGAGCGGAATCGGGGACAGAGAAGCGCGCGTCGCAGTCTGGACATACTAGGATCATGCTACCGCCAAGCCGACCGTGTCGGACATCCGCGAAGCTAGGACGCTCTCGGTAGTATGGCAAGACCCGGCGTGCTGGACGGAACGGCCTTGGCTGTGCGATTCTAGTTCGCACGCAAATTTTTTTTTAGGGGCGGCGGCGGCGTGGTGAGATTCGAAAACGTCGGGATGCGCTATGGTCTTGGACCAGAAGTGCTGCGCGATATTTCGTTCACGCTGGAACCTGGCAGCTTTCAATTCTTGACCGGCCCGAGCGGCGCCGGAAAATCGTCTCTGCTTCGTTTGTTGTTTCTCGGCTATCGGCCATCGCGCGGGCTCATCACCATGTTTGGCGAAGACGTTGCGGAAGCGGACCGCGAACAGTTGGCATTGCTTCGCCAACGCATCGGCGTCGTGTTCCAGGATTTCCGTCTGGTCGACCATTTGAGCGCACGCGAGAACGTGGCTCTGCCGCTTCGCATCGCGGGCGTGGGCGATGAGGACATTCTCGCGCCGGTCACGGAACTTCTGGACTGGGTCGGCCTTGGCGACAAACTGGATGCCTTCCCGCAAACACTCTCCGGCGGCGAGAAACAAAGGCTCGCTATCGCACGCGCCGTGATCCGTCGGCCGCGCCTGTTACTCGCGGACGAACCCACGGGCAATGTTGACGGGGTAAATGGGCGTCGGATCCTGCGTTTGTTTGAGGCGCTCAACGATCTTGGTACGACAATCCTTCTGGCCACGCATGATGAGCGGTTGATCGCGCGTTACGCGCACCCGTGCATGCGTCTTGTTGCCGGCCAACTGCTGGAAGTCGCGACCCGTGAGGCGGCCCAGTAGCATGCGCCGCGCGCCCTCGGCTTTAGAACTCCGGCGCGATGGCGCGGCGCGCTATTTGCCTTGGACCATCGGGCTCAAAATGTTCTTCGCGGCGCTCGCGGTCGCCGGCATGGTTGCTCTGGAACGGGTCGCGTCGACCTGGGAAAGCGGTGCCAACGCGGTGGTGACTGTGGAACTCCCGGCCGGTTCGTCGGCGGCGATGATCGATGCGGCGCTCGAAACCATGCGGCGCACCGTTGGCGTCGCCAGCGCCGAGTTGCTGTCCGAGGACGCCATGGCGGACCTGTTGAGCCCGTGGCTGGGCGCCGGCGATGCCATGCAGGATTTGCCATTGCCGGTCCTGATCGATGTTCGAATCGACGAAGGCGAAGTGGTTGATTGGGCGGAAGCCGAGGCCCGGCTGTATGAGGCGGCTCCCGAAGCGTCGCTCGAAACCGGCATGGTGTGGGTCGAACGCTTGGTTGATTTTGCGCGGCTCGGCCAGCTTCTGGCAGCCATTGTATTGATGGTGGTTGTGGCTGTCGCCGCGCTAACTGTGGTCTTCGCGACCCGTTCGGGCCTGGCCATACACCGGGAAACGGTGGAACTGTTGCACTTGCTCGGCGCATCGGACGGCTACCTTGCGCGTGAATTTCAATGGCAGGCGTTTTGGCTCGGTATACGGGGAGGTGTCGGCGGTGTCCTGTGTGCCGGTGGCGCGCTTGTCGTGATTGGTTTCGCCGCGGGCCGCATGGAGGCGCCGTTGCTGCCGAACGTCGGTTTGGGTGTCGTCGGTTGGCTGTTGCTTATTTTGCTGCCGGCGTTGAGCGGCCTATTGACCATGGCGGCGGCCCGCCAAACCGTGCTCCACGACCTCGCGCGGGTTCCCTAAGTCACGGGTGCGTCGCTTGGCACTTCTACGTCGACTTGGATTGCTGATTGCGGCCGGCGCCGGCGTGTGGTTGGTCGCCTTTTACCAATTTGCGACGTCGCTTCCAAAAGCGCCCGCCGAGCCGGAGGAAGTGACCGAGGCGATCGTGGTATTGACCGGCGGCAGCGAACGGCTCGCCGAAGGGCTTTCCTTGCTTGCCGAAGGTCGCGCGGGAAAGGTCTTTGTTTCTGGCGTTTATCGTGGCGTCGACGTGGCCGAACTGCTCAGCGCGACACAAAGCGGCGGGGACGCGGTCGCGCATCGCATCGCGCTTGGACACGACGCGGACGACACGCGCGGCAATGCCCGTGAAACCGCCGCGTGGATGGCCGATGAGGGCTTTACGCGTTTACGTCTGGTCACCGCCGCCTATCACATGCCGCGCAGTTTGTTTGAATTTCGCCAAGTCATGCCCGACGCCGAGATCATTCCGCATTCCGTGTTTCCGGCCAACGTCCGGTTGGATGCGTGGTGGCGCTACCCGGGAACTTTCGTTTTGCTCGCAAGAGAATTCTCAAAGTTCCTTCTTGCTCACACGCGGGTTTGGACGTCGGCGCGTTGGACCGAGATGCGTGC
>JANQOH010000406.1 GCA_028289725.1 Alphaproteobacteria bacterium | reverse complement strand
ATGTTCAGCCCGAAGCCGCGCGCGCGTTTGGCCACTTCCCGCCCAATGCGGCCAAAGCCGATGATGCCAAGTGTTTCGCCTTTGACCTTGGCGCCCCAGAACAGCTCGAAATTAGAGCCTTGGAACTTGCCCGCGCGGGTATAGCGATCCGCCTCCACAATGCGGCGACCCGCCGACAAAAGCAGACCCATCGCCATGTCGGCCACGGCATCGTTCAGCACACCCGCGGTATTGGTCACCTGAACACCCGCCTTGGTGGCCGCCGGCACGTCGATATTGTCGACGCCAACCGATACGCTCGCCACCGCCTTCAGCGTACCGGCATTCGTTTCAAACACCTCGGCGACGACCGGCGCTTGGAGCACCAAAATGCCGACCTTGTCTTTTGAATGTTCGGCGACCTTGTCGGCCGGCAAATATCCGACGTCGATCGTATTCACATAATCGACGTCGTAGCGCTCACCCAAATCGGCGAGCACGTCGTCTGGCGCCCAGGTATGGACAAAAATCGGCGGCTTCACCGTCGTCGCTCCAATTCTCAGCTAAAGGTGCTGTGTCAGCTCTTCTTCCAGGACACGACCTTTTGCTTCTGCTGGCCGAGCCCGTCGATACCAAGCGCCATCACGTCACCGTTGCGAAGGAAGATCGGCGGCTTGAAGCCCGAACCAACGCCAGGCGGTGTGCCCGTGGAGATCACGTCGCCGGGGTACAGCGTCATGATCTTGCTCAAATAGCTAATGAGCTTCGCAACGCCGAAAATCATTGTCTTCGTGTTACCGGTCTGGCGCCGGACGCCGATTACGTCCAACCACATATCCAGCTTTTGCGGATTGGGCACTTCATCGGCGCTCACCAACCATGGGCCGATCGGGCAAAATGTGTCGCAACTCTTGCCCTTGGTCCAAGTGGGGCCGCGTTCGATCTGCCACTCGCGTTCCGAAACGTCGTTGACCACCGTGTAGCCGGCCACGTGCTTGAGCGCATCCTTCTGGGTGATGTTGTTGCCCGCCGTGCCGATCACGACGCCGAGTTCCACCTCCCAGTCCGATTTCTTAGAGCCCTTGGGCATCATCACCGTGTCGTTCGGTCCATTGAGCGAGCTGTTCGCCTTAAGGAACAGGATCGGTTCCTTCGGCAACGGATTGCCGGTTTCCTTGGCGTGATCGACATAGTTGAGACCGATGCACATGATCTTGCCGATGCCGGTCCACGGCACGCCCATACGCGGCCGCCCCTTAACCAACGGCAATCGTTTCGGATTGATTTTGCCAAGCTTCGCCATGCCTTTCGGCGTCAGCAATTCCGGCGTGATATCCGGGATCCGACCGCTCAAGTCGCGCAGATTTCCATCTGCATCGATCATGGCGGGCTTTTCCTTACCCGGCCGTCCGTACCGTGCGAGTTTCATACTCAGTCCCCTTCCCTGGCGCTGAGGCCAAACTGAGAAGCGAATAACGCTTCAAGGTTATCGTTCGTTCTGCAACGAAGCCGTCACAAGCTGATGCCACCATCAATGGCGATCGCCTGTCCGGTCATGAACTCGGCTTCGTCGGAAGCCAAATACAAAACCAGCGCGGCAATCTCGTCAGCGCGCGCGAGGCGTCCCATTGGCTGGCGATCAATGAACATTTTGCGCGCGGCGTCGGGATCGTCGAATGCCGCAATCCGCTCGCCGAGCGATGGCGTATCAACCGTCCCGGGGCACACAGCGTTGCAACTTATGCCGTGCCCAACATAGTCCGTCGCCACCGATTTTGTCAGACCAATCACCGCGGCCTTGGTGGCGCCATAGGCCGCGCGGTTGAGGACGCCCTTAATCGACGACGCGACCGAGGCCATGTTGACGATCCGACCACCGCCCTTCTCGATCATGCCCGGCAGGTAGGCTTGGATCATCATGAACATCGAGTCGACATTGATGGAGAAAGATCGGTCCCAATCGGCTCGGTCGCAGTCCAAGACCGCGCCGGCCGCAACATAGCCAGCGCAATTAAACAAAATGTCGACGGGTCCCGTGCGCTCGCGCGCCGCCGCTATGGAAGCCGGGTCTGTCACATCGAGCGCGAAGCCAGTGGCACCATCGATGTCCTCGACCTTGCTTTCATCGATGTCAGTCGCGAAAAGGGTGGCCCCTTCCGCGAGAAACGCTTCTGCCGAGGCGCGTCCGATGCCCTGCCCGGCGGCCGTAATCAGAGCCGTCTTGCCGGCCAACTTCATGGGCGATCTCCCGAGATCAGAACGGCGATGACCGGAACGGCCATCCGCGGCGACGCGGCGGACATGGTGTCCCCCTCCCCCGATTTTCATCGTGAACGCCGTCGCTGCGCGCGCGCGACGGCGGCGCGACAATAGCCGCACGCTGGAGTTGGCGGCAAGACCCTTGCGTGCGCTTGCCATTTGACCTTATCTGGGTCCCGGAAACAGACATCCTTCGACGAGGTCCCAAAATGTCCGCCGAGGCCCTGACGGTCCGTCTTCATCAAGCCGATAATGTGGTTACCGCGAAGACCACCATCGCACCAGATACACAGATCGGCGATGAGGACATCTCGACGTCGGCGCAAATCCCGGTTGGGCACAAAGTCGCCACAACATCGATCTCGGCTGGCGATGCAATTCGCAAATACAATCAAATCATCGGCTTCGCCTCGTCGGACATTGCCGTGGGTGACCATGTGCACACCCACAATGTCGAGATGCGGGTGTTTGAACGCGACTACGCCTACGGCGCCGACGCGAAGGCCACTGAGATGGTCCCGGAAGTCGAGCGCGCGACTTTCCAAGGCATCGTCCGTGCGGACGGACGCGTCGCGACGCGGAACTATATCGGCATCCTGACCTCGGTGAATTGCTCCGCATCCGCCGCACGCTTCATCGCCGACGCGTTCCGCGGCGATGCGTTGGCCGACTTCCCGAACGTGGATGGCGTGGTCGCCCTGGTGCACGGCACCGGGTGCGGCATGGCCAACTCCGGCATGGGTTGGGAGATGCTTCAGGGCACGATGGACGGCTACAAGCGCCATCCGAACTTTGTCGGTCTGTTGGTCGTCGGATTGGGCTGCGAGGCCAATCAGATTTCGGGAATGGTCGAACGTCATGACTGGAAGGCCGGCAAGATGCTTTCCATGATGACGATTCAGGATACCGGCGGCACACGCGCAACGGTCAACGAAGGCATCGCGCGGATCAAAGAGATGCTGCCGGAAGCCAATAAGGTGACCCGCACAACGGTTCCCGCCAGTGCGTTGACCCTCGGCCTCGAATGCGGCGGATCGGATGCCTATTCGGGCATGACGGCCAATCCGGCGCTTGGCGCCGCGGCCGATTTGCTAGTACGGCACGGGGGAACGGCGGTTCTGGCCGAGACGCCGGAGATTTACGGCGCCGAACACCTTTTGACGCGGCGCGCGGAAAGCAAGGCAATCGGCGACAAGCTGATCAAGCACAT
>JANQOH010000391.1 GCA_028289725.1 Alphaproteobacteria bacterium | reverse complement strand
CGGCGAGCTTGTCCGAACCAGCCTAGCCCGGATTTCTCACCAGGATAGGGCCGTCATCGCGTTGGGCGGAGGCCGATCCGCTAGGAGAAGGCCGAAAAGCGTAGCCTGGCGCTACGGTCGAGGCCTTCGACGACGCGAGCGACCCGCCCGGCGCGACCCGAAGGGTGGGCGCGGTAAGCCGACAGCCTGCGTCAAAGCACTTGCCCGATGCGAAGGCATCGCGCCGCGCGCTTTTCCTAGTCTGTCGGTTTACCGCGCCCAAGACGGCCCTATCCTGGTGAGAAATCCGGGCTAGGCTGGTTCGGACAAGCTCGCCGGATCGATAAAGGTCACGACCTCGATACGATTGCCGTCGGGATCGCGGACAAACGCGGCAAATATTGCTCGCTATATTCGCGGCGCGCCATCGTCTGTCGCGCCCGCGGCCAAAGCGGCGGCATGAAATTTCTCGACCGCCTCGCGCCCCCGTGCCCGCAGGCAAACATGCGTACCGGAATTATCGGTCGTCACCGGCCCGTTCGGTCGGGCGTTCAGCCAAAACTCGGGATACGTCTTGCCGAAGCCGACCGTGCCGATGCGTTCGACAAGCATCGTCAAGCCAATGGTCGCAAGAACGGTCTCGTAAAAGCGCGGACTGGTCGCCAGGTCGCGCACGCCGATCGAAACATGATCGATCATCTATCTGCTCAACTAATTTTCTCAACCCATAGATTCTTTTAGGATATCCATATATTCATCGTGTGTCGCTACGCGCGGATTGGTGGCATGGCAGTGATCCTTGAGCGCCGAAT
Source organism: Alphaproteobacteria bacterium (assembly GCA_028289725.1). Lineage (GTDB taxonomy): Bacteria > Pseudomonadota > Alphaproteobacteria > UBA7887 > UBA7887 > JAKZSU01. The sequence continues at coordinate 2,503 of JANQOH010000391.1, read as the reverse complement.
CCGCAATGCCGCCGAGCATGTTCGGGCTGACGCCCATGGCCGTGAGATTCTTCGGTATGCCGAGCTTGTCGTTGAAGGCTTTGACCCACGTCGGCAAGGCATTGCCGCTCTCGGCCCCGACCACCGCGGCGAGCCTGTCATACTTGCCGCCAACATGGCTTGCGTTGAACCGCAGCACCGCAGGCATCAACACCGCGTTGAGCGTTCCGTGATGCAAGGTCACGTCCTTTACCGCGCCGAGCGGGTGCGACAGCGCGTGGATCGCGCCCAGGCCCTTCTGGAACGCCATGGCGCCTTCCATTGCCGCCATCATCATGTTCCAGCGCGCTTCGCGGTCGCCGCCATCCTCGACCGCGCGGGCCAAATAGGTCGTCACGCGCGCTGCGCCATCGAGCGCGATAGCGTCGGCCGGCGGGTTGATCGCCGGGGCGAGGAAGGTCTCGACGCAATGGGCCAGGGCGTCCAGACCGGTCGCGGCGGTCAGGCCGGGGGGCAGGTCAATAGTGAGCTCCGGATCGCACAGGGCCAGCTTGGGGATCAGATGCGGGCTGATCAGACCGAGCTTTCGACCGTCCTCCAAAATCATCACGCTGCCCCGGCCGACCTCGCTGCCGGTACCGGCGGTGGTCGGAATGGCGATCATCGGGGCGACTGCCGCCGTGATCTTTCCGATGCCGCCTTCGATCAGGGCGAAGTCGGCGAGACGGCCATCGTGGGTGACCAACAGCGCGACCGCTTTTGCCAAATCCATCGAAGAGCCGCCGCCGAAACCGATCACGCCGTCGCAACCGGAGTCGCGGAACATGTATGCGGCCGCTTTGGCCGCGCTCTCGGTCGGGTTTTGTGGCGTGTCGTCGAAAACGCTGGCTTCGGTCGGGTCGGGCAGCGCGTCCACCAGACGGTCGAGCAAACCGGCGGTGACCAATCCGCGGTCGGTCACAACGAACGGGCGCGTAATGCCGAGTTGGGCCATCTCGTCGCCGAGCAGCGCAAGGGCTCCAAAATCGAACTGAATGCGCGTCAAATATGTAATGAGGGCCATGACGTGTCTCGTAAGCGATTGGGGGCGCGAGCATAGCGACCACAGATAGCGGGTCAAACCGCACCGAACACCGTTGACCGCGTGGTTGCGCCTGACCACCTTGCGCCGCGCGCGCCGGGGATCCCCACGCGCCGGATGCGGTTTCCGCGGTTTGTCTCAGCCGGAGCTGGGCCCATCGCGTTCCAGCCGTAAGTGATTTCGCTGTCGGTGAGCGACCCGCACCGTTGGCTTTGGTTGTCAATGGTTTGGCCGCTTCTAAGCCGTTGCCTCCCGGCGTCCGATCGCGTACCAACGCGCAGCACACAGGGAGGGAGAGTTGGCTCAAGACGGAGCAGTGGCGAGTCTCGCCCCGGGATTCCGGGTCATGGTCAGCGCGGGCGCATCCGGCATCGGACGCGCGGCGGTGGAAGGTTTCGTGCGCGCGGGCGCACGCGTTCACATATGCGATGTCGATGCGGCGGCGTTGGACAAATGCCTGTCCGAGATCGACGGCGTGGCGGGCATGGTCGCCGACGTGTCGGATGCGGACGCGGTGGACCAGTGGTTCGACGTGGCGCTCGACCATCTCGGTGGTCTGGATGCGATGATCAACAACGCTGGCATTGCAGGTCCGACCGGTCCGCTTGAGACGCTTTCAGACGAAGATTGGCGGCGGACGATCGATGTCGATGTCAACGGCATGTACCTCTGCACCAAACGCGCAATCCCCGCCCTCAAGCAAACTGCGAAGGTAACCGGTGACGCGGTTATGGTGAATTTGTCGTCGATCGCCGGGAAATTCGGCTTCCCCTATCGCACACCCTATTCCGCCGCGAAGTGGGGCGTGGTCGGTCTGACGCAAAGCCTGGCTTGCGAACTCGGGCCGTTCGGCATTCGCGTCAATGCCATTCAACCGGGTCCCGTCGCGGGTGAGCGGATCGAGCATGTTATTGCCGCGAAGGCCGAGGCAACGGGCCGTGCCGTGGATGATGTCAGGGCGGAGTTCACGGCCAATACGTCTCTCGGGCGCTTTGTGTCGGCCGAAGATATCGCCAACATGATCCTATTTCTTTGCTCGCCGCAGGCGCGCAATGTCTCAGGACAGGCGATCGCGGTTTGCGCCGGCTCAACCGACATGCCCTAGAGACTTGGAGACGACATGCCGACTGTCTTGATTACCGGCGCCAATCGTGGCCTTGGGCTTGGACTCACCAAGACTTATGCGGAAGCCGAATGGCGGGTGCTTGCGACCTGTCGCGATCCGCGTAGTGCCGATGATCTCGTCGCGTATGCGGCCGACAAAGATCTAGTCAGTGTCCACGCACTCGACGTCACGGACGGCGCCTCAGTGGCGGCGTTGAAACGTGAATTGGGCGATCAGCCGGTCGACCTCCTATTCAACAATGCCGGCCGCCTCGGGAACCGGGCAGGGCAGGCGTTCGGCGATATCGACTACGACTCCTGGCGCGACGAGCTCGAGGT
>JANQOH010000386.1 GCA_028289725.1 Alphaproteobacteria bacterium | reverse complement strand
CCTTCGACCAGATACAAGCGGGGCTCGCCGCCGGCCGCGACGAAGTGAGCTGGGTGCTGACGTCCGCCCTGATCGCCGAAGTGATCATGATCCCGCTCTCCGGTTGGCTCTCGCGGATGATGTCGACCCAGGTCTTGTTCGGCATCTGCTCGGTCGGGTTCACAACGGCCAGCCTCGCCTGCGCCTCGGCGTGGGATATCGAATCGATGATCGTGTTTCGCGCGACCCAGGGATTTTTCGGCGGCGCCCTCGCGCCGATGGTGTTTGCGACGATCTATTCCGCGTTTCCGGAGCGTTACCAAACCGTTCTGACGGCCATTGTCTCATTCCTCGGCACCGGGGCCGTGGCGCTCGGCCCTAGTCTCGGTGGTTGGATCAGCGAGGCGCTGTCCTGGCACTTCCTATTCCTGTTCAACATTCCGTTCGGCATCCTCGCCGCCGTCTTGGTCATCGGTTTTGTCGACTTTGACCGGCCCGACTGGTCGCTTGCGAAGCAAATCGATCTGCCCGGCATTCTTTTGATCGCGGTTTTCTTTATGAGCTTGCTCGTGGTGCTCGAGGAGGGGCGCCGGGAAGATTGGTTCGAGTCCTCGATGATCATCACTTTGGCCGCCGTGACCACAATCGCCGGACTTGCTTTGTTATGGCGCGAACTCACATGCAAATATCCGGTCGTGGATTTGCGTGTGTTTGGCAATCTGAACTTTGCCATGGGCGCGTTCTATATCGCCGTGTTCGGGGCCGGTTTGTTTGTCCCACTCTATCTCTTGCCGCTTTTTTTGGCGCGTGTAATCGGCCTCAATACGTTCCAAATCGGCACGTGGATATTCGTGCTCGGCATATCGATGATGATCGCCGGATTTCTGGTGCCGTTCTTGGTGCGCTACTTTCGTAGACGCACAATCGCCACCGTGGGTTTCTTTCTACTCGCGCTCGGCACATGGTTTCAGGCGGACCTATCGGCCGATACCGATTTCATGCAATTGTTGCTGCCGCAGATCTTGAGGGGATTCGCGACGCAACTCTGTTTTTTGTCAATGGTTGGCCTGGCAATTGGTTTGTTGCCGGTCGAGCAGGTGAAAAATGGCACATCGCTGTTTCAGCTTACGATGCGGTTGGGCGCCGCCGTCGCCGTGGCAATCGCCAATAGCTATATCGTGATCCGGAGCGAGGTTCATTATCATGAATTTCGCGAACAGGTGCCGGCGGGACATGCCTATAGCGGCGACATGTTCGGCGTGTTTGGCGGCGCGTTGGGTCCCGGCCTCGGCGGATCGCCGGAAACGACGACGGCGAGCGTTCAGGCGTTGATCCGCATGGTCGAACGCGACGCCATGATCCAGGCGTTCAACGAAATTACGTTGGTGTTCGCCGCTTTCATTGTCGCGTCGCTGATTTTCATGCCGCTGGTGCGCGGCGTTCGCAAACAGTAAGGCGCTATGTGCGTTTTCTGTCGATGAACGCACGCATGAGCGTTCGGGGTTCATCGGACTCATAGGCGCGCGAGAAAGTTTCGACGCCTGCCGCGATTGCTTCCGACAAGGGCAAGGCTTCCCACCGCCGGATCAGCTCTTTTTGAGCGCGAATGGCCCGCGGGCCGGATACCGCAATGCCGCCCAGCCATATTTCGACCGCAGAGTCGATTTGGCGCGCCGGCACCACTTTCTCGACCAATCCGTAGGTCAGTGCTTCTGCTGCGTCGATTGTCGCGCCCGTATAAAGGAGTTCACGCGTCCTTCCCCATCCGATCAGCGTCGGCAGCAGCGCGGCCTCGATGACCGAGGGGATACCGACACGCACCTCTGGCATCCCGAACTTGGCATCGTCCGTCGCGACGCGCATGTCGCACGCCGCCGCAACCTCCAAGCCGCCGCCGAGGCAATAGCCTTGAATCCGCGCAATGACGGGCACGGGCGCGTTGCGGATCGACGCGCAGACACTGTGCAGTCCGGTAATGAAAGTTTTTGCGGTATCGGGATCGAGATCGACCATCTCG
>JANQOH010000378.1 GCA_028289725.1 Alphaproteobacteria bacterium | reverse complement strand
CCTTCGACGTAGCGGTGCCGACCGCGTGGAACGTCCAAGCCTTCGACAATCTCGTCTATGCCGCGTGGGAAATGGTGCGCGCGGGCGACGCAACGCCCGGTCAAGCCGCCACCCTCGCCTGGCGCACCCTCACCTCTGGCCTGGGAGGTCCCAACAATGACCGGTGAAACCATCGGGCGCGTCGGCGAACAGATCGATGAAGCCTTTATCCTGATCGGCCTTGCAATTCTCGCGATCGAACTGATCGGCGGCTGGGTCAAGGGCACGCTCAAATGGCGCGGCGTCGGCGACATGGCCGCCAGCGCGTCGACCCAAATTCCGTCCTTCCTGATGAATGTCACGCTGCTAACCGCGGCCTACGGATTGTATGAACTGGTGAACCAAGCGTGGATTGGCTGGACGTTCGAGATCTCCGTATGGACAGCCGTGCTCGCGGTTCTGGTCGCCGATTTCATTTACTATTGGGAACACCGCATCGCGCACGAAACCCGCATTCTGTGGCTACAGCACGCGGTACATCACTCATCGCGCCACATGAACATTGTGACGAGCATCCGCTTTGGTCCCTTCGAAGGCATTTGGACTATGGTAACGCTGTTTCCGATGGTGCTGCTTGGTTTTCCGCCCGTGCTGATCCTGTTCGGCAATATCGTCGTGCTGGCGTACCAGACTTGGATTCATACCGAGCTGATCGGCAAGCTCGGCGCACTTGACGGCTTTCTGAACACGCCAGCGAACCACCGCGTGCACCATGGCTGCGACGACAAATATCTCGACCGCAATTACGGCGGCATATTGATCATTTGGGATCGGATGTTCGGCACCTACCAAGCGGAGGAAGAAACGCCGCGCTACGGTCTCAAACGCGATTTCGACAGTATCAATCCGCTGCGCGTTTGGTTCTCCGAATGGCCGGGATTCTTCAAAGATATCGCCAATGCGCGAACCGGGCGCGAGGTTTGGCAGCGCATTCTCGGCCGCCCGGATTGGACACCGGCGCCAAACGAGAAGCCATTAGTCGAGCGAAGCTAGGAACGCGAGCAAGGCCGCATTCACTTCGTCTGGCGATTCCTGCTGCACCCAATGCCCCACGCCGTCGATGATGGTCTTGGCGCGAAAATCGGCGCAGTTGCCCGATACATCCTCGTAAGGATCGAGCGGCTTCACGAACTGGCGCACAATGTCCTTGGCGCCAGCGATGAAGCAACTCGGTTGGGTGATCGCTGACGCGCCCATGTCCGGCAGCATGTCGAAATCCCGCTGCTGGTTGCGGTAACGATTGATCGGGCCGCGAAACCCGCCCGCTTCGAAGTTCGACGCGAAATAGTCCAAGTCCGTCTGTGTCATCCAAGCCGGGAATGGGTCCGGGTTCGCCAGCGCGTCGAGCAGCCCACCATCCGCCGGCCGATCGACCCAGCCATCGGCGGACGGCACATCGCCCGACGCGGCGTAATAGATTTTCCGCAGAGCGGTGCGCACGTCCGCTTCAAGCTCTGCCTCGGCGACGCCCTCGTCCTGAAAGTAGATCTGATAGAAAAATTTGCCGGCGTACAGCTTGCGCCAGATCTCGATCTGCGAGACCGCGCTGCGTTTCCGGTACGGCACACTGAGGCCCGCCACCGCGGCCACGCGTTCGGGATGTAACGCCGCCGTGTTCCAAACGATGGGCGCGCCCCAATCGTGGCCAACCAGGATCGCCTTGTCTTCGCCGAACGCATCGACCAGGCCGACCACGTCGGCCATAAGCGTCGCCATGTCATAGGCTTCGACCGGCTGCGGTTTGTCGCTGCCACCATAGCCACGAACGTCGGGCGCGACCACCCGATAGCCAGCCGCCGCGACAGGCTTGATCTGATGCCGCCACGAGTACCAAAGTTCCGGCCAACCATGCACCATGATCACCAAGGGCCCCTCCCCCTCGACCGCGGCGCGCAAGGTGATGCCATTGGTCTCGATATTTTGCATCGTGAATTGGTCGTGCATGATCCTGTCAACTTCTCCTATGGTGTCCGACGGCAGTCTAGCTTGCACGGCGGAATTTTGTGAGATTTCTGCGGGTTTGCCTCTGATTGGATCCGCAAAGGGGGACGCATGACCATACCAATTCGCACGATCGACCATATCGTTGTCATGGCAAGCGACATTGAACGCTCAATTGCTTTCTATCGCGATACGCTTGGCGGAGAGGCGCCGTTCGAAGCGTCGTTTCGAGACGGCAAGATCGACGTCATGCCGATCCGTCTCGGCGGCGCGGTGGTCAATTTGCAGAAGCTCGATGACCCGGCCTATATCGTCGCGGAGCGGCTCGAATCCGGCGCAGTCGACGTCTGCTTCCGCTGGGACGGCACCATAGAAGCGGCCGCGGCCTTTTTGACCGAACGCGGCGTCGAGATCATTGAAGGCCCCGCGCCACGCCCCGCCGCCGACGGCACTTGGGGCCAGTCGGTCTATTTCCGCGACCCCGACGGCAATCTGCTCGAATTCCTCACCACGGATTCGCCATCAGAGCCGATATTTTGAGCAGGCGGAGAATCCTTTTCCGCATGAGTTTCGTCTTCTGAGTCATGAGGCGGCCGGTCCCGGCCGTCGGAATTGATCGGAGGGCGGTCGATGTCTCTCAATTTTCCGAAATCTAG
>JANQOH010000375.1 GCA_028289725.1 Alphaproteobacteria bacterium | reverse complement strand
AGGTCGCTGAAGTAGCGATCGGCCGCCGTGATCCGACCAAGCTGATCCAACGTAAGGAGTCGCACCGGACGAACGACATAAGGTTCGCACCATGACCATCGTTCCGATCTATGCGGCGGCCCTTGGCCTGATTTTGATCGCCTTATCGGTGCGCGTCATTCGCCTCAGGCGGCGCGCAAAGGTGGCGATTGGCGCCGGCCAAGACGAAAATCTGGAACGCGCCATCCGGGTTCAAGCCAATTTCACCGAATATGTACCGATGGCGCTGCTGTTGCTGGCCTTCGCGGAATATAGCGGCACATTTCCGGCACTGCTGCATATTCTGTGCACTGTTTTGATTCTGGGCCGCTTGATCCACGCGATCGGCGTGTCGCGTGAGCCGGAAGACTATCGCCTTCGCGTTTTCGGAATGGCATGTACACTTTCGGTTCTGGCGCTTGCGGCGCTGGCAGCCGGCATATCGTCCATCACCGCGTCTTGATTCCATAGGCGACTAAGCATCCTAATTCGGCAATTTGGCGACGTAGATTTCCGGACCACCCCAGGCCGGTGTGCAAATTTATCGATTGTGACGTGGCGTCCGAATCCGCGGACAAACGCAAATTCGCCCACTCATCTGCTATAATGAGCCCCTCGGCGTCGAGATGCGACGCGTGGGTAGGACGAGTGCCATGAACGATGACATCGCCAAGGCCCTGGAAACCATTTTCGCCACCGATTCCGCGCTGTATCAAAGCCGGGGCTTCCAAAGGCGGATCGGCTTCGGCACGCGGCCGGCGTTGGTCAATGTTGACCTGGCCAACGCCTGGACGCGACCTGGCAACGCCTTTTCCTGTGAGGGCATGGACGGCGTGATTGCCAGCGTGCAAAGACTGCTCGCCGCCGCGCGCGCCAAGCAGATTCCCGTTGTTTTCACGTCGACCGCCTACGCGATCACCGAGGGTCCGAACACCGACATGGGGCTTTGGTACCACAAAGTGCCGCTCGAATGTCTCAAGGCCGGCAGCCCCGACGTCGCGATCGACGACCGCATCGCGCCCGAACCCGGCGAACTCGTGATCGTGAAAAAACGCGCCAGTGGCTTTCACGGCACGCCGCTCGCGGGCTATTTGCGGTCGGTCGGTGTCGACACGGTGATCCTCACGGGCGTCACCATGTCGGCCTGCGTGCGCCACACCACCGAAGACGCGATCGCCGAAGGGTTTCGGCCGATCGTCGTGCGCGAAGCGGTCGGCGACCGGATCGCCGCCGCGGTCGAATGGAACCTGTTCGATGTCGATGCCAAGTTTGCCGATGTCGAGCCGCTGGACCGCGTGTTGGCCTATTTCGACAGCCTCGATACGGCGCAAGACGTGACACCGCTTCCCGACGCGGCCCGCCGACGGGCCTGATTAGCACACAAAAAAAGTGGCGCCACCGGGGCTGGCGACGCCACTTAGCACTTAGTCACCCTAAACGGGTCGTTGGGAGCGACATCCTTTTGGCCGCTGCTCGTTCATCTGACGGGTTGGGTCGGCTTTCCGAGCAATGGAACCGAAAGGACATCGTCGAAGGATACCCATGAATGGAATAGTATAAATACTATTTGTATTTCAAGAACGAACGTAAATATTTCTAAATACTTGGTCTATATTAACCAGAATGGCTGGGTTGGCGCATTTCTTTTTGTAATAACGACCGCGCGCGCAACGGAGAATTCGCGCGGGGCAGACGGCGCGGCGCGTGACAATGACTGCCATACGCACAGAGACACAGACGGATCGGATAACAATTTTACGCCCGAACGGTCGTTACTCCGTCGGCTCAGGCTCCGTGCCATGCAATGGCGGCGCCTCGCGCAGCGAGACGATGTACGCGATAATCGTCCATATTTGCTCGTCGGTCAGCAATCCCTCCCAGGGCGGCATGGGATTTCCGCTTCGTTTCCGCCCTTTTAGGATCGTGTGATAGAGCGAGAGCTCATCGAGGTCGGGGCGGTTACGAACCGCCGGACCGCGTTTTGCGGTGCCGGACGTGCCGTGGCAGTAGCCGGCGCACATGCCGTTGAACATTTCGCCGCCGCGCTTGGCGATCTCAGGGTCGGCAAGATCGACACCGGCCGTGTGTTCAGGAGCGAGCAACTCTGACGCTGTGGCATTGGCCATCGGCCACGCCAAGAGAACCAGGGCAACAAATGGAATGAAAAAACGCATGAGGCTTGGATAACACCCACGTGGTTTCAATGTGACCCGACGAGCGACCTCAGACGCGTCAATCGATTCACCCCGAAGTAAAGGGCGAGAAGGCATCATCGGCCTTCTCGCCCCCACTTTACGCTAACGTCGGCTAGAGCTTAAACGCGAAAAGCGAAGCGCCGGCCGGGAAGTCTTTGGTTTCCGGGAACAGGCCCGCGAGACCAAAGAACACGTGCGAACCAATACCGCTCGGTACCAGCAGATATTGCTCGCCGCCCGCTGCATAGGTGACGATGCCACCACGTAGGCCGGACCCCGTGTTGAAGCTCCACAGTTGCTGACCATTGTCCGCGTGATAAGCGTGGACATTGCCCTGAATGTCACCGGCGAACACCACTTCACCAGCGGTCGACAGGACACCGGAAAGCATCGGGTACTTGTAGCGAACCGACCATTTCTTATCGCCGGTCAGCGGATCCCAGGCATCGAGCGCGCCATGCGCGACATCGCCCGGAGGATGCACGAAGTGGAAATCGGCGCCCATATACCAGTTCGGGATCGGTTCGGTCTGCGGCGTTTCCTCGCGGGTTACCGCGATTTCGCAGATTTCCTGACGCCCATTGTACCAAATGCCGGTTTCCGGATTGTACGATCCCGAATTCCAGCTCCGGCCGCCATTCATCGACGGGCAGAACATGTTGTCCGGATCGGTGACCGGCGGGTTACGTCCGATCAGTTCACCGGTTTTCGGATCGACCGTCTCCACGAAGGTGACGTGGTCGTTGATCGTCCACACATTGTGCACGCCGCCGTCGACGCGGTCGTACAGATAGACGAAGCCGCTTTTCGCCTGATGCATCACGAGCTTCTTGTCGTCGGCATCCATAACGACGAATTCGCCAAGCGTGGAGTCAAAGTCCCAATCATCGTGCGGCAGTTCTTGGAAGTACCATTTTAGCTCGCCCGTATCCGGATCGAGCGCGACCACCGAGGATGAATAGAGATTGTCACCGGGACGCGCGCCTTCACCATCGGCCCGCTTATAGCCATCGGGTCCGTCGCCTGGCGGCGCCCAATCGAACCACGGTGTCGGGTTGGACGTACCATAAATGACGGTGTTGGTTTCGACGTCATAGCTGCCGACATGCCAAGCGCCGACACCGGCGTAATCCGCACTGTTCAAGCCGTGCGATGTCGTCCCCCAGGTGTCTTCTTTGACGGGCTCGAAGTGCCACAATTGACTGCCTGATTGTGCGTCGACCCCAAAAATGCCGCCGCCACGGCCGGGCATGCCGCCCGCGGTCGAACCATAAATCAGCTTGTCATTGACGACGAGCGGCGGTGACGTGAACAGGCAACCACAACTTTTTGTATCGACCAAAGTGGTCTGCCACAGTTCCTTGCCGGTTGTGCCGTCAAGACCGATCGCGCGGCCGTCGGACGTGCCGATGTAAACGTTGCCGTGTCCGTAGGATACGCCGCGGTTATAGGGCGACGTCGCCAACTGCTCGGTAATCGGGTCAAGCTCCGCGTAATAGTGCCAAAGCTCTTTGCCGGTGGTGCCGTCGAGCGCAAACACGCGATTGTAAGAGCCTGAATAGTAGACCACGCCATCGACAACGATGGGCGTCGCCTGCAAACCATGGGTAATCGCGCCGGGTTGATGCACCCAAGCAACATTAAGATCGCCCACATTATCCGCGTTGATTTGCGACAAGGGGCTATAGCGCCCACCGCCCAAAGTCCGATGATAATGCGGCCAGTCATTGGGATTGACGGTCTCCGCGGCCAGCGCACCGGACGTCATCGCGCCCGACGACCAAACCGCAAAGCCAATCGCCACCGTCGCCGCTCCCGCAGCAACGCCACGAGTCACAATTGACATGCCATTCCTCCCCTGAAGGCTTAATTTTTGGGGTTCTTAAGATCAACGAATTAAAATTCTTGAAGTATACTAATTATTCAGTCAACAATATTTTAAACACATCAACTGGTTACTTGTAGCCAATAGGTGTTTCATTTTAAACACTCTCCTCTATGCCCTGGATAAAATAAATCACATTGGCTGATTTCGACCGTGCGATTGGTCTATTTCGACAAGTTGTGGGGGACTCATGGTTAAAAGAAGCCGATGATTTTCCGCGTGCCATCTGATGCCGACGGTGACAATCAGGCGTCGACGGTATTCCGGGACGTCGTGTTGCTCACGCTCGCCGGCTTCGTTGCCATCGTTCTGCTGCTCCTGCCGCACATCAATCCGCCGGGAACCGCGGCCGAGGCGACCAGCGAACCGCCGGGCAACGTCATTGTCGAATTGTTTTGGGATAACGAGCGCGACGTCGATGTCGATTTATGGGTGGCAGCACCCGGCGACCAAACGGTTGGCTACTCCAACCGCGGCGCGCTTTATTTCAATTTGCTGCGCGACGATCTCGGCACGCACAAGGATATGACGCCGATTAATTATGAGGTGGCGTACAGCCGCGGCATCGCGCAGGGCGAGCACATTGTGAACGCCCATTTGTATCGGACCGACGCGGAACAATACGGCCCCATCGCCGTCAAAGTCGTGGTGACATCGGTCGATCCCAACACGCAATCGAGACAACAAATCGCCGAGCGTTCCTTGGCGATGGAGACCGAAGGCGAGGAAGTGACCGTCTTGCGCTTTTCGCTCGATCGAAACGGCCGCCTTGTCGCCGGCAGCGTCAACACGCGGCCCAAGGCGTTGCGCGCCGGAGAAAAGGAGGCCAATCCATGACTCGAAACGTCGGCGATGTGTCGCCCGAACACGGCGCAAGACCCGGTGCGCCGCCCGCCAACCCCGCCTTTGCGCCGACGATGCGATATGCCTTGGTCAACTTCGTCGCCATCGCCTTGCTCGCCGCCGCGACGCTCCAAGGCTGGACGTTGCAAATTTATCAGGCGGATGTCACGCGCCTGACCACCGTGATCGCGCTGGTGTTTCTCATTGGATTGGTTCTTTGCAGCCACAATTTGTTCTTGATCAACCAAGACCTCGAACGCTGCCGGCGCGGCGACCGCCCCGCGGACTCCACCATCGCCGCCTATATGCACGACACGCGCCGGGCTGACGCGGCGGCCCGCGCCACCTACGCCGAAACATTGCGCATGCGCCTATTCGGGCGCATCAGCATCGTCCGTTATCTAGCGAATAGCTTAGTGGTGCTTGGCCTGATCGGCACAGTGATCGGCTTTATTATCGCCCTGTCAGGGGTCGATCCCGAAATCGCAACCAACCCCTCGGCGGTCAGTCCGATGGTCGCGAACTTGATCGAGGGCATGTCGGTCGCGCTCTACACGACCTTGGTCGGCGCCGTGCTGAGCGTTTGGCTCGGTCTGGCGTTCCAAATGTTGTCGTCCGTGATGCGCGACCTGGTGGCGACGGCCATCGAACATGTCGAGCGCCGCGCCCTCGATCCAGGCGCCGCCGAGTTGCCCTAGCGACGCGCCCCCATGATCGACGATGACGACGATCTCGGCGCCACGGTCTTCCGCGACATGACCATGCTCGCATTGGCGGGCGTGGTGGCCATCGTGATGCTCTTGCTGCCGTGGCTCAACCCGCCGGGCGCGAAGGACGCGTCGATTGCCGAACCCACGGGCGGCGTCATTGTCGAGGCGTTTTGGCCCGACGAGATCGATGTCGATGTCGACTTGTGGGTCCAGGCGCCAAACGACGGCCCGGTCGGCTACTCCAATATGGCCGGGACCTTCTTCAATTTGCTGCGCGATGATCTCGGCGCGCAGCGCGATGCCACGCCGATCAACTACGAGGTCGCGTATACGCGCGGCATTTCGGTCGGTGAGCACACGGCAAACATTCACCTCTATCGCGGCGCATTGGGCATCGCGCAAGTTCCGGTCACCGTCGCCGTCAGCACCGTCGCCCCGGGACACCGCGCGCGCAAGACGCTGTTCTCGAAGA
>JANQOH010000350.1 GCA_028289725.1 Alphaproteobacteria bacterium | reverse complement strand
CGTGGTCGCGCGCGCGCCCGACGGCGCGCTGCGCAGCCACAAACTTCTGTCCGAAAATCCGGAGCAGTATTCGGACGCCGCACTGCAGGGCATCCGCGAAATGCTCGGGTTGGGTCGCGACGAGCCCTTGCCGACCGCGTCGATCGACGCGGTCAAAATGGGCACCACCGTGGCAACCAATGCCCTGCTGGAACGCCAAGGCGAGCCGTGCGTCTTCGTCACCACCCGCGGCTTCGCGGACAGCCTGCGCATCGGTTATCAGACCCGGCCGCGTTTGTTCGACCGGCATATCGTCCTGCCCGAGATGCTTTACCAACGCGTGATCGAAATCGACGAGCGGGTCATGGCCGACGGCAAAGTTTTGACACCGCTCGACGCGTCGGGCGCGCGGCGCGAGCTCCAAGCGGCGTATGAAGCCGGCTTTCGTGCCTGCGCGATCGTTTTCATGCATGGCTATCGATATACGGATCACGAGAAAGCCGTCGCCACGATTGCGCGCGACATCGGATTTACACAGGTGTCCGCGTCGCACGCCGTGACCCCGTTGATGAAGATGGTCAGCCGCGGCGACACCACCGTGGCCGACGCCTATTTGTCGCCCATCCTCAGGCGCTATGTCGATCGGGTGGCAGCCGATTTGGATGACGGCCGGAACGATCGATCGGACCAAACGCGTTTGATGTTCATGCAGTCAAACGGCGGTCTGACCGATGCGCATCTTTTTCAGGGCAAAGACGCGATCTTGTCGGGCCCAGCGGGCGGTGTGGTTGGCGTCGTCCGCACCGCCGGCATGGCCGGCTATGACCGCTTGATCGGGTTTGACATGGGTGGCACGTCAACGGACGTGTCGCACTATGACGGATCGTTCGAACGCACGCTCGACAATCAGGTGGCGGGCGTTCGTATTCGCGCACCGATGATGCGCATCCACACCGTCGCGGCGGGCGGCGGCTCGATCTTGCATTTCGATGGCGCGCGTTATCGGGTTGGCCCCGACTCCGCCGGCGCCAATCCAGGCCCGGCCTGCTATCGCCGCGGCGGTCCACTCACCGTAACCGATTGCAACGTCATGCTCGGCAAGTTGAAGCCGGATTTCTTTCCCAAAGTGTTTGGGCCTAAGGCCGATCAAGCGCTGGATGACGCCGTGGTGCGCGAACGCTTTGCCGCACTCGCCGATGAGATCCGCGCGGCCACCGGCGACGAACGCACACCCGAACAAGTCGCCGAAGGCTTTTTGCGCATCGCCATCGACAATATGGCCAACGCCATCAAAGTGATTTCAACCCAGCGCGGCTACGATGTCACCGAATATACCTTGGGCGGCTTTGGCGCCGCGGCCGGTCAGCACGCCTGCCTGGTCGCCGACGCGCTCGGCATGAACCGCGTCTTTCTCCATCCCTTCGCGGGCGTGCTGTCGGCCTACGGCATGGGTCTTGCCGATATCCGCGTGATCCGCGAACGCGCCATCGAAACGCCTCTCAACCCCGCGTCGCTGTCCGGCATCGCGGCGACACTCGCCGAGCTGGAGGCGGAGGCGAATGGCGAAATGGCGAAACAAGGCATTGGCGGCGACCAATTGGCCCGCATACGCAGCATCGACCTTCGCTATCAAGGCACCGACGCACCGCTCACGGTGGAATACGACCCGCCCGATGGAATCCTGGCGCGGTTTGAAGACGTACACCGCCAGCGCTACGGATTTGCCGCGCCGGACAAACCGCTTGTCGTCGAAGCGGGTTCGGTCGAGCTGGTCGGCGGCGGTGCGTCGGTTGACGACACGCGCGTTCCGTTAGCGACGCAACCACTTCCGAAGCCTGCGGGCCATACGAATATGGTGTACGCCGACGCGCAAGAACATGCGCCGATCTATGACCGGGACGCTTTGTTGCCGGGGCATTCGATTTCGGGCCCGGCGATCATCGTCGAGCCGACGGCAACGACGGTCGTTGAGCCGGGTTGGACCGGCGAGATTACCGAACGCGAACATGTGGTTTTGACCCGGACCACGCCGCGCCCGGCGCGTGTCGCGATCGGCACCACCGTCGACCCGGTGATGCTTGAGATTTTCAACAATCTCTTCATGTCGATCGCGGAGCAAATGGGCAGTGTGTTGGAAAACACCGCGCATTCGGTGAACGTCAAAGAGCGGCTCGATTTCTCCTGCGCTTTGTTCGATCCCGACGGCAATTTGGTTGCCAACGCGCCGCACATGCCGGTGCACCTAGGCTCGATGGGCGAAAGCGTGCGCGCGATCATCGCCGCACGCGGCGACACGCAGAAGCCGGGCGACGTGTTCGTGCTCAACGCGCCTTACAATGGTGGCACCCATTTGCCTGACATCACGGTCATCACGCCGGTGTTCGACGCCGCCGGCACGGCGATCTTGTTCTATGTCGCAAGCCGCGGCCACCATGCGGATATCGGCGGGATCACGCCCGGCTCGATGCCGGCGGATAGCCACGTGATCGAGGAAGAAGGCGTTCTGATCATCAACCATCACTTGGTCGCCGAGGGACGCTTTCTCGAGACGGAGTTGCGTGAACTGCTCGCGTCAGGCGACTGGCCGGCGCGCAACCCGGATCAGAACGTGGCGGACTTGAAAGCGCAAATCGCCGCCAACCAAAAAGGCGTCAGCGAACTCGGCCGCATGATCGACCATTTCGGGCTCGACGTCGTCCAGGCCTATATGGGCCATGTTCAAGACAATGCCGCGGAGTCTGTCCGACGTGTGCTCGATGTGCTGAAAGACGGCGTGTTCGAATATCCGCTGGACGACGGCAGCGTGATCAAGGTCGCGATCTCGATTGACCATTCGGCGCGGCGCGCGAGGGTCGACTTCACCGGCACCTCACCGCAGCTCACGTCGAACTACAACGCGCCGACCGCGGTCTGTCGCGCGGCGGTGTTGTATGTGTTCCGGACATTGGTCGATGACGACATTCCGATGAACGAAGGGTGTCTCGAACCGCTCGACCTGATCATCCCGGACGGCTGCATGCTGAGCCCCCGCTATCCCGCCGCCGTGGTCGCCGGCAATGTCGAGACCAGCCAAGCAATCACGGATACGCTTTACGGCGCCCTCGGTGTGCTCGCCGCAAGCCAAGGCACGATGAACAATTTCACCTTCGGCAACGACCGCCACCAATATTACGAAACCGTTTGCGGCGGGTCGGGCGCGGGACCGGATTTCGACGGCACCAGCGCGGTGCACACGCATATGACCAATTCGCGGCTCACCGACCCCGAAATATTCGAATGGCGCTTCCCCGTGCTTCTGGAAAGCTTCGCCCGGCGCGCCGGTTCCGGCGGCGCGGGCAGACACCGTGGCGGCGACGGGACGGTTCGGCGCGTCCGCTTCTTGGAGGCGATGACCGCATCAATCCTGTCAAACCACCGAACCGTAGCGCCGTTTGGAGTCAACGGCGGTAATCCCGGCGCCTGCGGGCGTAACTTGATCGAGCGAACCGATGGTACGGTCGCTGAATTAGGCCATGCCGAGACGGCTGAAATGTCGCCTGGCGACGTCTTTGTGATCGAAACGCCGGGCGGTGGTGGATACGGCGCCCCGCGCTGATCGGTACGACGCCAACGATACGGTCTAGGCCGCTGTCTTGTTGGGCGGCGCAAGGGTGTCCACGAAGCGCGCGATCTTCTCCGCCTCAGCGCCGGATTTCCGTTCGCCTTCGGAACAGGTGAGCTGGGCGACCGGCGCTTTGCCAGCCGCGGCCCCCAGCGTCTTGATTACCGGGGTCACGTCGCCACCGCCGTGTGTTAATGCGAAGGCCACCGCAGGCAAATCGGCCGCGTGATCGCGCAGATAGGCGCGCACCGGCGGGCACGGCCGGCCCATCCAAACGGGCCCGGCAATCACCACCAGATCATAATTGCGCGGTGCATGAACGTGCGGCGCAATCGACACGTCCCGACCCCGCCACGCGGCCCAAGCCGCACGAAAGTACCACAGGCCACCCTTTGCAAACGCGCCCGCGTCGATCGGTTCAATGTCGGCCGCCGTTTGCCGCGCAATCTCGTGAGCCACCGCCTCTGTGTGGCCCGTGCGCGAATAATAGACGACAAGCGTTTTCGGATTGGTCATGACCAACCTCCACCGTGGGGAAAAACGGTGTGGACCCTGTCATGACACGCAACTTCGCGCGTTGATTTGAATCAGCGATTAGATCGTGAAATAGCAGGCGCGCGGGTGGTGCAGCACGATGGCGGAAGTAGATTGCTCGGGATGCAATTGCGACTCTTCGCCGAGATTGACCCCGATCCGATCGGCGCCGAGCAAATCCAGAAGCTGCGCTTGATCTTCTAAGTTTGGGCAGGCCGGGAAGCCAAACGAATAGCGCGCGCCTTGATAGCCTTGTTTGATGAGTTTGTTCATGTCGCGCGCGTCTTTGTGGCCGAAGCCGAGCTCTTCGCGAATGCGTTTGTGCGTGTATTCCGCCATCGCTTCGGCCATCTCGACGCCGAGGCCGTGTAGGAACAAATAGTCGCGGTAGCGGTCCGCCAAAAACCATTCGCGTTCCACTTCGGACGCGCGTTGGCCAATGGTCACGACTTGCAGGCCGATGACATCGGTTTCGCCGGAATCGGCATCGCGGAGAAAATCCGAAATGCATAGGCGTTCGCCGGACGCCTGCCTTGGCAAGGTGAAGCGGCCGACTTCCCGGCTGCCGGTCCCGTTGTCGAGCAACACAACGCTGTCGCCCTCACCGACCGCACGCCAAAAGCCATAGGCCGCGCTCGGCACCATGATGTCGTCGGCTTCGCACCGCGCGATCAAATCGTCGAGCAGCGGGCTCAGTTCCTTTTTCGCCCAAGCGCGAAATTGTCGGAACGTGCGGCCCTGTTTCTTGAAGCCCCAGTGGAGCTGATAAAGCGTGTGGGTGTTGATGTACGGCCGAAGATCGCGCGGCGACAGCCGATCGATCGTCGTCGCCCCCCAAAATGGCGGCGCCGGCACCGCAACTTCTTCCGCATATTGCGCGCGGCGTTCTCGGGTCGGCTCCCAATCCGCCGGCGACAGTCGCGCGGCTGGAGCCTCCGCCTCGCACGGTGGCGCATCAGACGATGACAAAGCCTCCGCCGCAACTTCGGTTTTGGCCTCGACGGACGCGTCTTCGGTTGGTGCGCGCTTCTCGCGCGTCGTCGAGACCACTTCATCGAACCGGTCCTCGACGACCGCTTCCATAAGCGTCAAGCCATCGAAAGCATCGCGCGCATAGGCAACGCGCCCGCAATCATAGGCGTCATGGCAGTCGGTCTCGACATAGGAGCGAGTCAACGCGGCACCACCAAGCAGCACCGGAATTTCCAGATGCTGCCGCGACATTTCCTGCAAGTTTTCGCGCATGATCGCGGTTGATTTGACCAACAGGCCCGACATGCCGACGCAATCAGCGTTATGTTGTTCCGCCGCTTCGAGGATACTCGCGATCGGCTGTTTGATGCCCAGATTGACGACCGAATAGCCATTGTTGGTGAGGATGATGTCGGTCAAATTCTTGCCGATATCGTGCACATCGCCTTTCACCGTCGCGAGCACGATCGTGCCGCGCGTTTCACCATCGACGCGATCCATATGCGGTTCAAGATGCGCCACCGCGGCTTTCATGGTTTCGGCGGATTGCAGAACGAAGGGCAACTGCATTTGCCCGGAACCGAATAGCTCACCAACCACTTTCATGCCATCGAGCAGATGGACGTTGATGATATCGAGCGGCGGGATCGTCTTCAGCGCCAAGTCCAGGTCTTCTTCCAACCCCTTGCGATCGCCGTCGACGATGCGCATTTTCAAACGCTCTTCAACAGTCGCGGGTCGCTCACGCTCTTTGTCGGCGGCCGCCTCACGCCCTTCAAAAAGGGCGATAAAGGCGTGCAACGGGTCATGGCCCGGTTTGCGTCGGTCGAAAATCAAGTCCTCGGCCGCCGTCACCTCGTTTTCAGGGATCTGATGGAGCGGCTTGATCTTGCCGACGTGAATGATCGCCGAGGTCATGCCGCGCCGGCGCGCATGGTCGAGGAACACGGAATTCAAGACGTGCCGCGCCGCCGGCCGCAAACCAAAGGAGATATTCGACAGCCCAAGCACGATTTGGCATTCGGGCAAGGCTTCGGCGATCTGTTCGATGGCGTCGAGCGTCTCGATGCCCAAACGGCGGTCCTCGTCATTGCCCGTGCAAATCGTGAAGGTCAACGGATCGATCAGCAGGTCGCTCGCCGGCAAGCCATGTTGTTCGCCAGCGAATTCGACCAAGCGTTTGGCGATCGCCACTTTGCCGTCGGCGGTTTTCGCCATGCCGTCTTCATCGATGGTGAGCGCGACGACCGACGCGCCGAACTTCCGCGCCAATTCCAAACGCGCGGCGGCCGGCGCCTCGCCGTCCTCGAAGTTGATGGAATTCAGGATCGGCTTGCCGCCATAGAGACGGAAAGCGGCCTCGAGCACATTCAATTCGGTGGAATCAAACACCAATGGCACCGTGACCGCTTGACCCAGGCGGCGCACCATTTCGGTCATATCCGCCACTTCGTCGCGGCCAACGAATGCGGTGCAGAGATCGATGCAATGCGAACCCTCGCCGACCTGGTCGCGACCGATCGCCACGCAGGCATCCCAGTCCTCGGCGTCTTGAAGTTCGCGGAACTTGCGGCTGCCATTGGCGTTGCACCGTTCGCCGATGAGCAGCAGCGCGGTTTCCTGTCTGAGACTGACTTGGCCATACAAACTAGCCACTGACGGTGTCCATTCCGCCGTGCGCGGCGTAATCGCCGGCCGGTAACCGTCCTCGGCTTGTTCCCGCAAGAGCACATCGAGTGCGCGAATGTGGTCGGCTGTCGTCCCGCAACAGCCGCCGATAATGGCGACGCCATCTTCCTTCACGAAGCGCAAGAGCCACTTCGCCATCTCGTCCTGACCGAGCG